>NZ_QQAT01000031.1:0-55189 GCF_003350365.1 Rhodococcus sp. AG1013 | reverse complement strand
CCTCGCGATGCCGGGTCCAGATCGCGTGTTCGATCGCGTCGAGCACCAGCTGCGAGGTCATGGTGGTCGCGGTGCGCCACCCGACGATTCGGCGGCGTACGCATCGATCACGAACGCCACATACACCCACCCGGACCATGTCGACACGTACGTGAAGTCCGCTACCCACAACACATTTGGCGCTTCCGGGCAGAACTGACGTTGCACCAGATCGTCCGGCCGCCTCGCTTGTGGATCAGCGATGGTGGTGCGTTTGGTCTTGCCGCGGCGGGCGCCCTCGAGTGCGAGGCCGCCCATCAGGCGTTCGACCGTGCAGCGAGCCACTTCGATGCCTTCCCGGTGGCATTGCAGCCACACCTTGCGGGCGCCGTAGACCGAGTAGTTCTCGCGGTGAACTCACGCGATCTCGGTCTTGAGTTCCTCGTCGCGGATCTGCCGCTTGCACGGCAGCCGCCGGCGGGCGCAGGCATCGTAGTAGGTGGACGGCGCGATCTTGCAGCCGTGTGCGGTCAGCACGCGGCAGATCGGCGGGGTGCCGTACTCCTGCTTGTGTGTGTGTCGATGTAGTCGACGATCACCGATTGCGGCGGTCGAGCTCCGCCGCGAAGAAAGTCGATGCAGACTTCAGGATATCGTTGGCGCGCTTAAGTTCTCGATTCTCAGCCCGGAGCTTGCGGAGTTCCTCGGCCATGTCGCTGGTCACTCCGGGGCGCTTCCCTGTGTCGACCTGATCGCGACGAACCCAGTTCAGCAAGGTCTGTGCCGAACCGATGCCCAACTTGGCGGCGACCGACTCGATCGCTGCCCACTCCGACGAGTACTCGCCGCGCACCTCGGCGACCATTCGCACCGCCCGCTCACGCAGCTCGGCTGGGTACTTCCTCGAACCTGACATGACTCCATCCTTCACAAGAGATGAAGTCTCCGGACTTACCGGGGCGATTCAGTTTGTGACGACTGTTGTGGTATTTGATTCTCTGCGCAGTCAGAGGTGCTGGAGTGGTCGACAGGGTTCACCGCGTTTCTGCGCGCGGTTCGTAGTAGGCCGCGAAGAAGAAGAAGAAGAAGGGCGTCTTGATTATGGGTATCTTCTTGAAGATCACTTATGATTCACAAGGAGGGAAAACGGCGGAAAAGGCCACTACAAACCAGGACATCCTGGACGACGTTCTCAATAGCCTGAATGACTACGCCTGGCAGGATCGAATTGCTTCCCAATTGCGGAACCTTGATGCCCAGTTCAGCCACATTGCGCTCGGCCTGATCCTGCGGTTCTATCACAAGACCAATGTCGAGAAGGGCAACCTGAGGTCGCTTGTTCGGTATATCAAGAAGGACGACAAGCTCCTAGTCGATCAGATGCTCGTCGTAGACGAGTATGAGGACCTATCGGAAGGGGAGACGAGGACACAGCTTTGCGCCGATATCGTGAGCCATCTCGAGCAAGTCCTCATGAGGTACAGGGACCGCTTCCAAGACTTTGATGCCGTTGCCTTCATTCCGTTGCTCAGAGCGAGATTTGAAGAGATCAAGCAGCAAGGAAATCGCTAGCCGCGTGTTCACCACCCCACGGGACGCCGGCGTGCGGGTACGGCTCGGCACGCAGCCGCGAACCAGCGCAGGTGCGGGTGTAGACGGCGCCGCGGCCGAACGCGGTCGTCGGCTCGCTGTCGTCCGGGAACCGCTCCGGATCCAGACCGGCACGGAATACACGCCCTCGATCCGGCGCTGTACCCGGGTAACGTGCGTTCGTAAGCAAACGAAAGGAGCCCGGCCGTGGCGAACAGGATCGAGCACAACGCGGGAGAGAACCGCTTCGAGATCTACGTCGACGACGCCCTCGCCGGCTATGCCGACTACATCGAGACGAACGGCGTCCGCGACTTCGGACATACCGTCACCAACCCGGACTTCCGCGGCCAGGGCCTGGCCGGCCAGGTGGTCAAGGCCGCCCTCGACACCTCCCGCGAACAGGGCTTCAAGATCGTGCCGTCGTGCTCGTACGTCGAGAAGTACGTCGCGTCGCACCCCGAGTACGCAGACCTGGTTGCATAGCCGCCATTTTCCGCTAAGTGGGACCGGTCACGCCGCCCCGAAACCCGAAGAGTAACTATGAAGGCATAGGTAGAGCGGGTTCTTCATCTAGCCAACGAGGTTGCGCAAATGTCAGGTGCTTCTGCCATCGGTGATGGCATCTTCCAGATTTCTGTTCCCATGTCCCACAATCCGCTGGGCAGCACCCTCGTCTACGCGATGGAGTCGCCGGGCGGGGTGATCCTCGTCGACGCCGGCTGGGACGGCGACGAGGGCTGGGAGGGATTGACGTCGGGCCTCGAGTCGATCGGGCATTCGGTGTCCGAGGTCGAGGGCGTCGTGCTCACGCACTTCCACCCCGACCACACGGGCCTGTGCGGCCGGGTGCGTGAGGCGTCAGGCGCGTGGATCGCGATGCACGAGGCCGACCACGACATGTTCGAGAAGATGTCGTCGGGCCGCAACGAGGAGTGGATGGACTTCCAGCTGTCCAACCTCGAGCGCGCCGGCGCGTCGTTGACCGACCGGGAGGCGTTCGAGAAGGCAGCGCAGGGCGATCCCCCGGTGGGTCCGGAATCGGCACCCGACCGCGTCCTGGTCGACGACGAGCTGATCGGACTGAGCGGACGGAACCTGCGGGCGGTGTTCACTCCGGGTCACACCCCCGGCCACGTGTGCTTCTATCTCGAGGATGCCGACGTCATGTTCACCGGCGACCACGTGCTGCAGAAGACCACCCCGCACATCGGCAACTTCGTGTACCCGCTCGAGGAGCGTGACGCGCTCGCCGAGTTCATGGAGTCGCTGCGCCGCGTGCAGAAGATGGACGTCACCCGCGGGCTCGGCGCGCACGGTCTTCCGATCGTCGATGTGGCGGGCCGTGCCGGTGAGTTGATCGATCACCACGAGGAACGCCTCGACCACCTGTACGAGGCGTTCGGCACCGACGAGATCACCGTGTGGCAGGTGGCCGAGCGGATGAAGTGGTACCGGCCGTGGGAGAAGTTCCACCCGATGGCCAAGGGGATGGCGCTGTCCGAGGCCGCCGCGCACCTGCGCCACCTGGTGGCGCGCGGGCAGGTCTCGCAGGTGCCGAACACCGAGCCGGCGCGGTTCGCCCGGAACTGAGCTACATGCGGCGCGGGCCGGGTGGAGATCCACCCGGCCCGCGCCGCATCACTCGTCGTCCTTGCGCGGGCGTCCCGGTCGCCGCATCTTCTCGGCGTTCGAGGGCGCCCGTCCCGCGTCGTCCAGCGCACGTCGCAGCAGGAACTCGATCTGCGCGTTGGTACTGCGCAGGTCGTCGGCGGCCCATCGCGCGAGCGCGTCGTGCACGGCCGGGTCGAGGCGCAACAGCACCTTCTTGCGTTCGACCATGACGGCGCAGCCTACTGGTAGAGGGTTCCGGTGTTGACGACCGGCTGGGCGCCCTGGTCGCCACAGAGCACCACCAGCAGATTCGAGACCATCGCCGCCTTGCGCTCCTCGTCGAGTTCGACGGTGTGCTCGCGCTCGAGCCGGTCCAGCGCGGAGGCGACCATGCCGACCGCACCCTGCACGATCTGCTCGCGCGCCGCAATGACGGCACCGGCCTGCTGGCGCCGCAGCATCGCCTGCGCGATCTCCGGGGCGTACGCGAGCTGATTGATGCGCGACTCGATCACCTGCACGCCCGCGGACCGAACACGCTCACCCACCTCGTCGGACAGCTTCGAGGTGATCTCGTCCGCGTTCTGCCGCAAAGAGATCGACTCCCCGCCGCCGTCGTAGGGGTAGCTGCCGGCGATGTGCCGCACTGCGGCCTCGGTCTGGACCGCCACGAACTCCTCGAAATCGTCGACGTCGAACATGGCGCGAGCGGTGTCGCGGACCTGCCAGACGATCACGGCGGAGATCTCGATCGGATTGCCGTCCGCGTCGTTGACCTTTGCCTTCCCGGTGTCGTGGTTGCGAATCCTGGTGGAGATGGCCCGGCGTGTGTTCAGCGGGTTGACCCAGCGCAGTCCGTCCTGCCGCAGCGTCCCCGAGTAGGAGCCCTGCAGCAGCTGAAGCACCCGCGCCTGCCCCGGCTCGACGAGCACGAGCCCCACCAGGGCGTCGAGCGCGCCGAAGAGGAACACTCCCCCGGCGACGACGAGCGGAATGTTGATCCCCGACCCGAGCAGGATCCCGGCGGCGATCAGACCAGCGCCGGCGACGATCGCCAGCAGCCCGCCGATCGCGAAGGGCCAGCCGTTCGCGGACCAGCCGGGACGCTCCTCCACCCCCGTGGCCTCGATCGGAACGGATTCGATTGCGGATGTCCCGGCAGTCATGGGTGCCCTCTCGTCAGCGTGGCGCAGTCCGTCGCGCACCATCAAAACAGATATTAAAGTGATATCAGTTTTTAAGCAAACGGTGAATCGGCGGCACCCTGCGTCCTCCTGAACGGGATACGCACCCCTGAAGCTGCAACACGTTCTACTGTGCTGGCATGAGCATTCTCATCGACGACCGCGCCCGCGTACGGACACTGACGCTCGATCGGCCCGACGCACTCAACGCGTTCAGCGAGGCGCTGTACGACGCCACCACCGAGGCGCTGCTGGCCGCCGCCGACGACCCGGAAGTCGCGGTGGTGCTGCTCACCGGCAACGGACGCGCGTTCAGCGCGGGTACCGATCTGCGCGAGATGCAGGCGCTCACAACCGATCCGAACTACCAGCGCGGCAAGCATGGCTTCAATGGCCTGATCGACGCACTCGTGAACTTTCCCAAGCCGCTGATCTGCGCGGTGAACGGACTCGGGCTGGGTGCCGGTGCCACCATCCTCGGGTTCGCGGATCTAACGTTCATGTCCAGCCAGGCGCGGCTCAAGTGCCCGTTCACCGATCTCGGCGTGGCACCGGAGGCCGCGTCGAGCTACCTGATGCCGAAGCTGATCGGCCGGCAGAACGCGGCATGGGTGCTGATGAGTTCGGAGTGGATCGACGCGGACCAAGCCCAGGAGATGGGCCTGGTGTGGCGGGTGTGCGCGCCGGACGAGCTCATGAACGTTGCCCGTGCCCACGCCGAAACCCTGGCAGCCAAGCCGATCTCGAGCCTGATCGCTGTCAAACGGACGATGACCGAGCCGCTGCGCGCCGAGATCGCCGCCGCGCGCGAACGGGAGAACGCGTGCTTCCGCGAGATGCTGGGCGGGCCCGCGAACAGGGAGGCGCTGGCCGCCTTCGCGGAGGGCCGACCGGCCGACTTCAGCACGTTGCCCGCCGGAGCATGAGTGTGTGTCGTGCTCATGATCTAGCGTGAGTCCCATGGAGTCGATCGGGTTGCGGGTGCTGCTGTGGCTGACTTTCACCATCGCGGGGGTCGCGGTCGTGTGGGCGTCGCGGGCCGCGGCCAGCGGCCGTCTGAAGCGAAACCCGTACGCCGGCATTCGGACACCGTCGACGATGGTGAGCGACGAGGCGTGGACCACCGCCCACCGAGCCGGGAGCCGCACGATGCAGATCGGTGGCTACTGCTCGATCCTCACCGGATTCGGCGCCCTCGCCCCGCTGTCGGAGACCTGGCTGACGGTGCTCGGCAGTGTGGGGGCCGGCTGCCTGCTGGGCTTCACCCTCATCGGCGCCTGGATCGGCATCCGCGCCGCACGGGAGGTCCCGCTGGACTCCGAACCCGAACCGGCCTAGCCGTCGGTAGTCTTCACTCCCGCGAGGACATTGAAGGCGCCGGTCAGGAGGTTGAGGGCGACGATGCCGACGACATCGGCGATCTCGCGGTCGCTGTAGCCGTGCCCCGCGAAGGCCCGCGACGTGTTCATCGGTGATCGAGGTCGGTTCCTGGTAGACGCGAAGGCCGAGGTCGATCATCGCCGCGATGGCGGGACCGGCCGAGGTGCCCGAGCGGGCATGGTCGATCTCGTCGGTCTCGACACCGTGGGCGTGCGCGGCGGCGATGCGGGCTTCGAGGCAGGCGGCGCAACCCTGCCGGGCCTGGACCGCGATCGAGATTCGCTCGCCGATCCTGCGGTTCAGTTTCGTTCGCCTCATAGCCCGGCTGAGCTGCAGATAGCCGCCCAGCACGGCGGGCGAGTGCGCCATCGTGGAGACCATCCCGCCGACCTGCCCATGACGGGAGACCAGTTCGGAGAGAAGATCCCGCGATGCACCGACAGCGGTATCCGGGGTGAGAGGTGTGAAACGAGGCATAGCAGTCCTCTGTGGTTTCGTGAGCGGTCGGCTCCCCGCCCGTCCCGGCTTACCGCCGGTGGGGGTGGCCGGGACGGGCGGCGAAGTCGACCTGTGTGTGTGCGGTTGCTCAGTTGGTGGTGAGCTTGTACCCGGCGTTCTCGACGGCCTGCCGGACATCGGCATCGCTGACCGGGCCCTCGCTGGTGAGGGTGATTCCGCCGCTGGCGAGGTCGATGTCGACGCCGATGATTCCGGGAATCCGCTCGACGTGGCCGGCTACCTTTCGTGCGCAGCTTCCGCAGGTCATTCCGGCGACGAGGTAGGTGCGATCGGTGGGCATGGGTTGAGCCTTCCTGTTCGATTCGAGGCTTTGCGGGTCAGGCGTTCACAGGCTCCGGGGCAACCTTGGTCGATCGCATCGCTACCGCGGTGATACCCGCGCCCACCAGCGCAATGACTGCCGCACCGATGAAGACTGCGGAGAACCCGTTCGTCAGCTCCGTCAGGTCACCGAGCTGGTCAGCACCGAACACGGTTGCGATTGCCGTCATCACGGCCAGCCCGACAGCAGAGCCGACCTGGTAACTGACATTGACGATGCCGGACGCCAATCCGCCCTCCTCGGGGCGTGCGGCCGAAATCGCCGTCCCCAGTGAGGGAATGAACGCCAGCGTCATGCCTGCCGCTGCCACCAGCGACGCCGGCAGCACATCGACCCAGAAGTTGCCGGTGGGCCGCACCAACGACATCCACCCCAGCCCGATTCCGAGAACCAGCAACCCTGCCACGATCATCGTCTTGGCTCCGAACCGCTGCATGGCCCTGGGAGCGACAACGATCATGCCGAGCATGACGAGCATTGTCATCGGCAGCAGAGCCGCACCGGCCGGGAAGGCGCTGTAACCGAGCACTTGCTGCAGGTACAGGTTCAGGAAGAACCACATCGGTATCCACGCCGCACCGAGGACCAGCTGAGCGATGTTGGCGGCGGCGAGGTTGGGTGCCTTGAAGATTCCGAGTCGTACCAATGGTTCGCGGCGCTTGGACTGGATCATCACGAAGGCGCCCAACAATGCGGCCGATACCGCGAGCGCAAGCCACGTCTGCCCCGATCCCCAGCCGACGTCGGGTGCCCTGACGATGCCGAAGACTCCGACAGCGAGGCCTGCCGTGACGGCGAGTGCGCCGAGAAGATCGATCGATCCGGTGCGCGCGGCGGCGTTCGGCATCAGGAAGGGCGTGGCGATCAGTGCGATGACGGCGATGGGGATGTTGAGATAGAAGACCCACGGCCAGCTGGCGTATTCGGTGATGACGCCGCCGAGGAACACTCCCGCGGTACCGCCGGCCGGGGCCGCAGCACCGTAGATGGACAGCGCCTTGGTCATCTCCTTCTGCGTGCTGCCGAACAGCATCATCAACAGGGTGAGGGCCGACGGCGCGATGAGTGCCGCACCGGCGCCCTGGACTGCGCGGCCCGTGAGCTCGACGGCGACGTTGCCGGCGGCACCGGCGACGACGGAACCGGCCAGCAGGATCAGCCAGCCGGCGGTGAACACTCGGCGGGCACCGAACAGATCCGAGAGGCGCCCACCGAGTAGGAGCAGCCCACCGAATGCGATGACGTAGGCGTTGAACACCCACGTCAGGCCCTCCTGGGAGAAGCCCAGATCACTCTGTATCTGGGGAAGAGCGACACCGATGATGGAGGTGTCCATGATGACCATGAACTGCGCGGCGGCTATCAACGCCAACGCCCACCACTTTCGGGTGGATTGTGCTTGCGTGGACATACTGCCCCTTCCTTACCTGTACGGGGTATGGGCGATGAAACGGAAGATCAAGGGCGATCTGGACGATCAAGCCACGGCGAACACTGGCCCGCACGGACGCGAAATGCCCGACAAACAGGCAATACTCGAACATCCTCGATCGGCGCCCACCGCAGGGGCACATCAGATCTCCCGTCGGTGATTGTCTCACCGATCGATACCCTAGGGGGGTATAGTACAAATTGCAATGCGGCCTGCGGCATCGCAGTACGCAACCCCGAGACGCACGACAACCGCAGCCCTTCCGATACGGAAGCTGCCACCGCCCCACCACTTGGAGGACTGATGTTCAGCGAGAGCGGCTACACACTGGAACTGGCAGCGTCGGAGACGACCGTCGGGAGCCGGGTACCCCTGCAGTTCCGGATCGTCGATTCGACCGGAATCCCACTGACCCGGTACACCGACGCCCACGAGAAGCAACTGCATCTGATCGTGGTCGGCCACGACCTGACCGGATTTCAGCACGTGCACCCCGAACTGGATTCGTCCGGAACCTGGCATGTGCCAGTCGATTTCGATCACGCCGGCGACTATCGAATCTTCGCCGACTTCACCCCGGACGGCGGCGACGGAATCACGCTGGGGGCGGACGTGCACGTCGCAGGCACCTACGAGCCGCGGCCATTGCCCATCGCGACCGCCACTGCGACGGTCGACAGTTACACCGTCTCCCTCGACGGCACGGCCCACGCAGGCCGGACATCGAAGCTCACGCTCTCGGTCAGCCGCGACGGGCAACCCGTAACGGACCTGCAGCCCTATCTGGGCGCGTACAGCCATCTGGTCGCGTTACACGCCTCCGACCTCACGTATCTCCACGTCCACCCGGACGGCCATCCCGGTGACGGCGTCACGCCGGCTGGGCCCGCAATCAACTTCTACGCCGGCATGCCGAGCGTCGGGGCCTACCGCTTGTTCTTGGACTTCCGACACGAGGGAGTGGTGCGTACCGCCGAGTTCACCGTGACTGCCGACAACGCGACTACACCGGTACCCGAGCAGGCATCCGGTCACCACAGCCACTGACCCGACGACGCCGAATCTGTTCCACAGCAACGATGTAGACGAACAACCCCACCGACGAAATGGGAGGCAAGATGTCATCGACAGCCCGACGAGCATGGGCGATAGCCATGCACCCTACTGTTCGCGCAGCAGCACATTGCGCGGCGATGTGCGCATTGATCGCCCTGCAGGACAACGGAAGCCGAAGGGCATCCGCGCACCGAACCGGAACCGGGAACTGCTGTGACGCCACCGGTTGACAGTGGCGCGCCACGCCCTAGTCGTCGGCCGCCTCGAACCGCGCCCGGCGCCGCCGCTTGATCCGGACGCCGACGACGGCGGCGGCGCCGCCGATCGCCGCCCCGACAATCACGCCCGCCCACGTCGACGACGCGCTGTCGCTGTTCGACACCAGCAGGCGGGCGACAATTCCGGCCGCGCCGATCACGTAGACCGCGACGGCGACTGCCATCCGCGGGCGAGCCATGGTTGCCGTCTCGTGCAGATCGACCTGCCGCCTGCGCGCGAATTCCATTGTGCAGGCCGAGATCGCGATGGAGACCACGAGCAGACCGAGCGCCACCCATGCGCCGACGGCACCGGCCACCCACGGCAGCACTGCCGCGGCGAGCAGCGCCGCCCACAGGAACAGCTGAAACCCGACGGCCGCGGCCTCGTTCCACACGTCACGCTGTCGCTCGTCACTGTAGAACTCGTCGTCCAGGTCTCCCACGACCCGCATGGCGTTCACGAAGACACTCATCGTCACCCCTCCTCGTCCAACGGGAACAGCGTCTCGACACTCGCGTCCAACGCCCGCGCCAGACGCAGCGCGAGATAGACGCTCGGCGCGTAGTCGCCGCCCTCCACCGACACGATGCTCTGACGGCTCACACCGCCCGCACGTGCCAGTTCGGCCTGCGTTATCCCGGCCTGTTTGCGACGCTCGCGCACCCGGTTGCCGCGTGGTGTACCGGTCACAGGAAGAGTAAAAGATGCTTGACACCCAGATGTCAAGCATCCTTGTCACCCCTCGGTCGGCGTGCCCTCGTCGCGCAGTACCTTCGCCGACTCGGCGAACCGCCGGACCTGGGCGTCCTGCCACACGTGGGCCGGGGTGCCGCCGCCGAGGACGCGACTGGCGAGTGTCGGGGACGTTCCGATCGGGACATCGCTGCCGGCGATGACGATGTTGCCGTCACGCTTGCCCTTGAGCATGGCGGGGTCCGCGATGATCGCGGTGTGCTCGAACACCGCGCCGATCGTCGCCGCCTCGGCGCGCGCGCCGCGCAGATCCGGGGTATCGCCGCAGTTCACCACGTAGATGCCGCCCGGGGACAGCACGCGGCGTGCCTGCCTGGTGAACTCGAGCGTGGTGAGCGGCCGAGGCGTGCTGCGCCCGGCGAACACGTCCCGGATGATCAGGTCCCGGCTGTCGTCGGTGAGCGTCTCGGTGACCGCGCGCGCCTCCCCCACCCGAACCCGCAGTAGCGGCGCCCGCGGCAGGTCGAACCACTCGCGGACCAGCACGGCGAGGCGGCCGTCCAACTCGACGACCACCTGACGCGCCTCCGGGTACACGGATGCGAAGCTGCGGGCCAGAGTGCAGGCGCCGCCGCCGAGGTGGAGCACCCGCAGCTTGGTCTGCGAATCCCATTGGGAACGAGACAGTTCGGATATCCACCGCATGTAGTCGAAAGCGAGGGTCTGCGGATCGGCGAGGTCGATGTGCGAACTCGGTTCACCGTTGATCTTCACGATCCAGCTCTGCGGATCGAACGGATCCTCCTCGAGTTCGCACATCCCGGTGTCGATCTCGTAGGCCCCTGCGACGGGTCCTCCCTCGTCACCGCGAGGAGTGCGCCCCTCGGTTCTGCGGCCGCCCCGCTGCCTACCCATCGACGCCATCCCTGCTGCTCACGTGTGCCGCCACGAACGCGAACACTCGACGACCAGGGTAGCCGGTGCCGGCCGGCCGATCACACCGCGGCGCCGGGCCGGGTCGCCTCGACCACCCCGCCGATCCACGGCAGGACCGCGCCGCGCACCGCCACCGGCTTCGGCAGCAGACCGTTGGCATACAGCAGGTCCGCGGCGCGCTGCTGCTCGTCGAGGAACTCCTCGGTGACCGGACCGATCCCGAGGGGCCGGCCGCGCAGTGCCTCCTCCCAACGGTTCAGATCTGCGGTGCCCCCGCGCCTTTCGGCGTCCTCGACGAAGAACCGTGCCGCTTCACGCGGATTCGCGACGATCCACGCGTCGGATTCCTGCAGCGCGGCGATGACCGCCTCGAGCTCGGCGCGGTGGTTCTCGGCGAAGTCGCGGCGCACGAACCACAGTGACGGATGACTGAACAGCCCGTCGGTGTCGACGAGGGTGTGCAGCCGGGCGGCAGCCTCCACGTCGGCCAGGCCCGGATAGGCGCCCACCCAGGCGTCGAGGTCACCGCGCAGCAGTGCCCCGCCGCCCTCGTTCACATCGACATCCACCGGCACGACATCCGACCACGTCAGGCCCTCGCGGTCGAGGGCGAGCAGCGCGAGCGTGGTCTGCCACGACCCGTGCGCGATCCCGATCCGCTTGCCGCGCAGGTCCGCGGCGGTGCGGATACCGGAGTCGGCGAGGGTCACCAGCCGGCCGTTCTCCACCCGCGGGCCGGAGATGCCGACGTAGACCAGGTCGCGGCCCTGACCGAGGGCGGTGATCGGCGGGGTGAACCCGGTCCCGATGACGTCGTAGCCGCCGTCCTCGAACAGCCAGTCCGAGTGCAGCGTCGGCAACCCGTGCCGGGGATCGACCCGTCGCGTCGAAGGCAGGTCGCGCAGGTCGACCCACTCGACGTCGGGGAGACGGAGTTCGAGCAGGCCGTTGTGGCGCAACGCGAACAAGGAGTTGTTGTTCGGGAATTACCCGACACGGATGGTCACGGAAGTCCTCCTGAAATCGGTTCGGGCTCAGACGAGTCCGCGGCGGCGGGCCTCGTCGAGCAGGCCGCTGCGGCCCCACTGGGCGACGAGGTTGGTCTTGTCGAAGTCGACGGTGCCGCCGACGAGTTCACCGAGCGCCTGGTACTGGGCGCCCTCCTCGAGCAGGACGACGAACTTGGCGAGCTCGAGCAGCCCGTCGCGGCCGATGACGTTGACACCGCCGTTCGCCTCGAAGGTCGCGACGAGGTCCGGGTCGTCGACCAGGCGATCGAGGATGAAGTTGCCCGGTGACTGGCTGCGGTCGATGTGCGGCGGGATGTCCCGGGACAGCGTCAGGCGCTGCGAGGCGGCGTACTTGATCCGCAACGTGCGGTGGGTCTGCGCCCAGCCACCGAGCCACGGCGTGTGCACGTGCACGATGGACGTGATCTCGGGGTGCCGGCGGAAGACCTCGGCGTAGCCGGTGACGAAGCCGGCAGATCCCGTGCCGGAGAGCACCTCGCGAGCAGTCGCAGCGGCAGCGACAGCCACGCCGGCCTGCTGCGCGTCCTCCGGTAGCGGGGCCCCTCGAGCGCCAGGGACTCCGTCACCCTGGTGTCGGCGGCAGGTTGCGCGGTGACCGTCATCGCCGTGCCGCCTGCTTGTCGGCCACCGCGCCCTGCAGGTCGAACGTGAGGTCGGAGGCCGCGATCTGCCGCTGGATGACGCCGTTGTCGTAGAACAGGTCGGCCACGGACTGCAGATCCGCCTCGTCGGCGGCGGTCGGGTAGCGGAAGTCGGTGACCTTGCCGCCGAGCGCGATCGCGTCGTCGAGCCGCTGCCCGGTCAGCGCCCGCGGACCGGCCTGTTCGAAGACGTTCTCGAACGCGGCCGGATTCTCCCGCTGCCGGCGAGTGAGGTCCTGGGTGACCTCGAGGAACTTCTGCACCGCCTCGGGATGTTCCTGCAGCACCGCGGTGCGGCCGGCGATGATCGTGTTATCGACCGAGTCGATGCTGCCCTCGGTGGCGATCTCCTTGGCGCCCTTCACTTTCGCCTCCTGGTAAGGAGCAAGGAAGGAGGCCCACGCATCCACCTGCCCGGTGGAGAACGCGGACGCCGCATCGGTCTGCTGCAGCGGTACCCGCTCCACCGAATCGATAGGGATGTGCGCCGCGGTCAGCGCCTTGAGCACGATGTACTCGCCCTTGGCCGCCGGATTGACGGCGACCCGCTTGCCCTCGAGGTCCTCGAGCTTCTCGATGCCCGACCCGGGTGTGGCGATGATGCCGCTCTGATCCTTGTTGTACGGGTCGGACGTCGCGAAGATCCGGACGCCGACGTCCTTCGACAGCGCGCCCACGACGGGGCTGTAGGCGCCGGTCTGGATATCCAGTTCCCCGGTGTTGAACAGTTTGAGGTTGGAACTGAATCCCGGTGTGGTCTTGACCCATTCGATCTTCGCTCCGAGCGGTGCGAGCGCTCGCTCGAAGTCACCGTCACGCTTCCCGACCGCAATCGCTCCGGAGTTGCCCGGGTCGTAGACCTTGAGGGTGAACTGATCGGTCGCGGCGTCGGACGCCGCGGCGTCCGAACCGCCACATGCAACCGCCAGCCCTGCCAGGGGAACGAGCGCGAGCGCGAGAGCAGCTCGGGGCAGACGGCGCATACGGAACATCGAGGACTCCTGGGTTGCAATGGGACGGAAAATCCGTGCGCCGCACTCGGATCGGGGGCGCAACGAGATGGGGTGACAGAGAACAACGTTAGGACCGGACGGTCGCAATGCCACGGGTTGCCGTTTGGCTGAATACAACGCTTGACACACCGGGTGATTCGTGCCGATCGAACGTCCGAAAGGTTCACAAGGCAGGTGGTCGGGTTTAGACTCGGCTGCGAGTGGTAACCCGATCCCCGACGACTGCAGCCCCACTGCGACTGCGAATCCGACGATGGGCGTTCGATGGAACAGACAGGGAACACCTCGCACAACGGTCACAGATCCGGCAACGGCCGAATGTCGTTCGCCGACGGTGCCGTGCGGACCGTCTCCGGGATCGCGGAGGTGACCACCGCCTCGATCGGCGCGGTCGGCGGCGCGGCTGTCGGGACCGTCGTCGGGGGCGTCCGGGGCGCGGTCGGCGGAATGGCCGACGGGATGCGCAGAGGCGTCGAAACCGGGAGCCACTCCACACCGGCCGCCGTACTGACCATGGCCGCCGCGGGCGCGGTGGGGCTCGTCGAATGGCCGGTGGTCCTGACCGTCGGGGGCGCCGCGCTCGTGTTGAGGCAACTCCACGAGCGCGGCGCGCACCCGGAGGCTGCGATGGCCGCCGCCCCCGCGAGCGCGCCCGCCAAGCCCACCCGAGCGGGTCCCGACCGCACCGCGAACACCAAGAAGGCAACTGCGAAGAAGACGACGAAGAAGAGCACGACCTCCCGGCCACGGGGGCGTACCACTCGGTGAGGATCGCGGGGGTCGGGGCACTACTGGGGCAGGCACGCGCACTGCCCCGCCGGAGCCTGGACACGGCACTGACGACGGCGGTCGTCGGCACCGCCGCGACCGCGGGTGTGCTGACCGCGCTGCTCGCGCCTCGACAGGCCGACTCCCCCGGCACCGATCGTCCACCGCCGCCGGCCTGGGACGATGCCGTGCTCCGCGCCCGTGTGGCCGCGCTCGCCGCCCACTCCGTCGGGTTCGGATTCGCGACGGCGGGACGGATCCTGACGTTGCCGCGGCTTCCCCTCGCGCTGGCCGCGCCGGTGACGGTCCTCGACTACCAACCGCGGCTGCGCCGGCTCCTGGAGGCCGGGCTCGGTCGCGTCGGCACCGACCTGGTCCTCTCGACCGCGACGGCCGCCGGCTTCGCGGCCGCGCAGGCGCCGGCCCCTCTCGCGGTCGAGGCGCTGCTGCGGGCGTCGGTGGTGGGCGAGGTGGTCGCCAACCGGTGCGCGTGGCAGCGCAGTCCCCTCCCCCGGAGCACGCCCGCCGACACCGCTCCCCCCAGCGGCGCGGTCGATCGCCATCTCGAGCGGGCCGCGTGGGTGCAGCTCGCGGGCTCGGTGGCCGTCGGTGCCGCCACCGGCAGTCTCCGCACGGCCGGGACGACGGCTCTGGTGACGGCCCCGAAGGCGGCCCGCACCGCACGTGAGTCCTTCGCGAGCGCGCTCGGTCGCGGACTGGTCACCGATCACCGCGTGCTGTGCCGCGGCCCCGACGTGCTGCGTCGGATCGACTGCGTGACCGCGCTGGTCGTCGACCCGCGTGCGCTGTTGACCACCGATCTGCGGGTGAGCCGGATCCGGGGCGTTGCCGAGGACCGTCGGGCGCGCGTCTGGGACGTGGCCCGCACCGCCGTCGACGACGGAGTGCTCGGGCAGGGCTGGCATCGACTCGCGGAACTGTCGGAGGTGTCGGACCTCGCCGACGACCCCGACGCCGCGGTGCTGGTCGCGCCCGTTCGCGATCCCCTGGCCGGTGGCCTGCTCGAACAGATTCGACGGTCCGCCATCACCGTCCACTCGATCGACGACGATGCCCTCGGAACCCTGCGGTCGGCGTTCGACGAGCTCCGGAAGCCCACCGGCGCAGTCGATTCCGACCTCCTGGAGATGGCACTGAACCTGCGGGACGGTGGCGCGTCGGTGGCGGTTCTCGCCGCGGACTGTCCGCGGGCACTCGCGACCGCGGACGTCGGGATCGGGCTCGTGCGCAGCGGCGCCCCGCCGCCCACCGACGGCGACCTCCTCGTCCCCGACCTGGCGGCCGCATGGCGGGTGGTGCGCGCCGTCCCGGCGGCCCGGACCGCCAGTCGCCGCGGTATCGAGATTGCCACCGGCGCTTCACTTCTCGGATCGCTCCTGATGCTACCCGGGACGCACGGCCGCGGCCCGGGGCCCGTCAGCGCCGGGGCCGGCGCCGCACTGTGGACCGGCCACCGGCTGGCTCGACAGGTTCTGCGCGCCGCGAAACCCCTGCCGGATCCACAGCACGACTGGCATTCGATGCCCGTCGACCGCGTCCGCGCCATGCTCGGCACGCCCGGACCGCGGTCGGAGACGGCCGGGGCGGGCCGCCTGATCGCGACGGCGACCTGGATGCGGCGCCCCGTGGAGGCCACCTGGGATTTCGGGCGCTCGCTGCGGACCGAGCTGTCCGACCCGCTGACGCCGATCCTCGCCACGGGCTCGGCCGCGAGTGCCGTGCTCGGCTCCCCCGTCGACGCGATCCTCGTCGGATCCGTCCTCGTCGGCAACGCCGCACTGTCCGCCGTCCAGCGCCTGCACGCGGAGCGGCTGCTGCGGCGGCTCCTCGCGGTGCAGGACACCCCGGCTCGCGTGGTCGGCGGCGGACAGGGCGGACACGAGGCCGTGGCCGCCGGACTGCTCCGCGCGGGCGAGGTGATCGAGGTGCGGCCGGGTGAGGTGGTGCCTGCCGACGGCCGCCTGATCGAGGCGGACGGCGTCGAGGTGGACGAGTCCTCCCTGACCGGGGAATCCCTGCCGGTCGACAAGCAGACCGATGCGACGCCGGGTGTCCCCCTCGCCGAACGCAGTTGCATGCTCTACTCGGGCACCACCGTCCTGACCGGCACGGCGACCGCCGTGGTGACCGCCGTCGGCGCCGCCACCGAGACGGGCCGCGCATCCGCGCTGTCGCCGACACCGGTCGGCCGGACAGGGCTGCAGGCCCAGCTGGGCGAGTTGACCCGGCGGGTTCTGCCGGTCAGCGTCGGCGGTGGTGCGCTGGTCACCCTCACCTCGATGCTGCGCGGCGGTGGACTCCAGGCCGCGATCACGAGCGGCGTCGCCGTGGCGGTGGCGGCCGTGCCCGAGGGCCTGCCCCTCGTCGCGACCCTCGCCCAGCAAGCGGCTGCGCGCCGGCTCACGCATTCGTCGGCGCTGGTGCGCGCGCCCCGTTCGGTCGAGGCACTCGGCCGGGTCGACGTCGTGTGCTTCGACAAGACGGGCACGCTCAGCGAGGACCGCCTGCAGGTCACCGCGGTCCGGCCCCTCGGCTCGCACGACCACGACGACGTCGTCGACGCCGCAGCCCGCACATCGATCACCGCGGACGGGAAGGCGGCCGCGCACGCCACCGACCGCGCCGTGGTGGAGGCCAGGGCGAGGTCGGGCAGCGTCCACACCGCCGACGTGCTGCTTCCGTTCCGGTCCGGCCGCCCGTACGCCGCCGCGATCACCGGCACCGACCTGGTGGTCAAGGGCGCACCCGAGGTGATGCTGGCCGCCTGCACCGGCACCTCACCCGCACCGCTCGAGACGATCGTCGACGAGGTGCAGACGATGGCCGAGCAGGGCCTGCGCGTGATCGCGGTGGCCCGCCGCACCCTCACTGCGGACCAGGCGGCGCGGGCCGCGGACGATCCCGACGCGATCGAATCCCTGTGCCGCCGGGGGCTGGAGCCGCTCGGCCTGCTGGGGCTGTCCGACACCGCCCGACCCGAGGCCGCCGGGCTGCTCCCCGCCCTCGAGGAGCGGGACGTCTCGGTGCGGCTGATCACCGGCGATCACCCCGTCACCGCCGCCGCGATCGCCCGGGACCTGGGCCTCGAACTCGACGCGGGCGACGTGCTGACCGGCACCGAATGGGAGGCGCTGTCGCACCGGCGGCAGGAGACCGCGGTGCGCGAGCGCCAGGTGTTCGCGCGGATGTCGCCGGAGCAGAAGGTACAGATCGTGCAGACCCTCGAACGCACCGGGCACGTCTGCGCGATGGTCGGGGACGGCGCCAACGACGCCGCCGCGATCCGGGCCGCGAGCATCGGGATCGGCGTCGCGTCGCACGGCAGCCACCCGGCCCGCAGCGCGGCCGACATCCTGCTGCTCGACGGCCACGTCGACGCGATCCTGGACGCGATCGACGAGGGCCGGCAGCTGTGGCAGCGGGTGCAGTCGGCGGTGTCGGTGCTGCTCGGCGGCAACGCCGGCGAGGTTGCGTTCGCACTGATCGGGAGCGCGATCAGCGGGCGTGCCCCCCTCAACGCGAGACAACTGCTGCTGGTCAATCTGCTCACCGACGCGCTACCGGCGGCGGCGCTCGCGGTGAGCCCACCCAACCCGGACCGCGCCTACGACGGCCGCGGGCCGGACACGGCCGCACTGTGGCGGACGGTCGCCGTGCGGGGCGCGGCGACCGCCGCCGGTGCGGGCGTCGCGTGGGGTCTGGCCTCGGTCACCGGGCGCCCGCGCAGGGCGTCGACGGTGGGACTCGTCGCGCTCGTCGGGGCCCAGCTGGGGCAGACGCTGATCGATTCCCGCAGCCCGCTGGTCGTGGCGACGGCCGTGGGCTCGCTGGCGGTGCTCGGCGCGGTGGTCACCACGCCCGGGGTCAGCCAGTTCCTCGGTTGCACCCCAATCGGCCCCGTCGGATGGACTCAGGCCCTCGGGTCCGCCGCCGGTGCCACCGCGGCCGCCGCGGTGGCACCCCGGGTACTCACGTGGTGGCAGGCCCGCAGCACCGCGCCGGATCAGTCGACGATCAGCACTCCGGCGCGCAGCAGCACGGCGTACGTGTGGCGCAGCGGCGGGGTCAGAACTGCGGCGACGGCACCGGTCAACGGATCGGTCCGCGAGGGAGCGAGAGCCGATGCGAACGCAGACAGTGCAGGTAACGAAACGATCACGGCTCCCACGATGGCGGCCGTAGGTGTCCGGCAGGTGAACGACGAGGATGGGCAGGGCGAACGATGACCGAAACAACCATGGACCTGCAGCACCGACTCGATTCGCACCAGGCCGCGCTCGAACAGATCGACCAGGGCTCGCGCTTCGCGATCCGGCTCCCGCTCGTCGGGGACATCGGGGTGCCCCGGCCCGAACAGCTGGCATATTTCGCCGCCCTCGGGCTGCTCGCGGCGTTCGAGCTGATCGACTGGCCCGTGGCTCTCGCGATCGCCGCCGGGCACGCGCTGGCCGCCGATCAGCACCACCGCGCGCTGCAGGAGGTCGGCGAGGCGCTCGAGAGCGCCTGATCAGGAGCGCAGGTGGGCGAGCACCGCGAGCACCCGCCGGTGTCCGGTATCCGACGCTGACAGTCCGAGCTTCGCGAAGATGTTGCCGATGTGCTTGCTCACCGCGGTGTCGCTGACCACGAGTTTGCGGGCGATGTCCGCGTTGCCGAGCCCCTCGGCCATCAGTCCCAACACCTCCGATTCGCGCGGGGTGAGGGTGCGGATGGGATCGTCGGCGCGGCGCCGGCTCATGAGCTGCGAGATCACCTCGGGATCCATCACCGTCCCGCCGTCGACCACCCGGCGCAGCGCGTCGACGAACTCCTCGACCTTGCCGACCCGCTCCTTGAGCAGGTAGCCGACGCCGGACGCGCCACCGGACAGCAGCTCCCCCGCGTACCGGTCCTCGACGTACGCCGAGAGCACCAGGACCGGGAATCCGGGCCGACGCCGCCGCGCCTCGATCGCCGCCTTCAGGCCCTCGTTGGTGAACGTCGGCGGCATGCGCACGTCCAGCACGGCACCGTCCGGCGGATCCGCCTCGAACGCCGCGAGGAACTTCTCGGCGTCGTCGACCGCAGCCGTCACCTCGATCCCGACGCTGCGCAGCAGGAGCGCGAGCCCCTCCCGGAGCAGGGCGTCGTCCTCGGCGATCAGAATCCGCACGGCAGTGTCACCTCGAGTCTCGTCGGCCCGCCGAGCGGGCTCTGCACGGTCATAGTTCCCTCGAACGCTGCCACGCGGCGCCGGATCCCGGCCAATCCGCTGCCCGCGGTCTCCACCGCACCGCCGTGCCCGTCGTCGAGGACGTCGATCACCATGGTCGCCCCCGCCGCGGCGTCGCGGGTGCCGATCGTGAGCTGCACGCGCTCGGCACCGCTGTGCTTGACGACGTTGGTGAGGGCCTCGGCGACGACGAAGTACGCGGCCGCCTCCACCGCGGCGGGCGCCCGGCGCAGGCCGTCGACGTCG
The DNA here is from genome assembly GCF_003350365.1 of Rhodococcus sp. AG1013. Taxonomy (NCBI): domain Bacteria; kingdom Bacillati; phylum Actinomycetota; class Actinomycetes; order Mycobacteriales; family Nocardiaceae; genus Rhodococcus; species Rhodococcus sp. AG1013. The sequence goes on along the minus strand of NZ_QQAT01000031.1, from coordinate 35,291 downwards.
AGCACGCACGGCACCGTGCAGCGTCCCGCCAGCGCCGACACGGCACCGCCCAGCCCCAGCTCGTCGAGGATCGGCGGATAGATGTCGTGGACCAGCGTCCGCAGCTCCGACAGCGCGTCCGACGCGGCGTCCTGCGCCCGAAGCAGCTGCGGCAGAGCCTGATCCGGGTCCACCCGCAGCGAGCGTTCGGCGAGACCGAGCATCATCACCACCGCGACCAACCGATTCTGGGCACCGTCGTGCAGGTCCCGTTCGATCCGCCGCAACTCCGCGGCGTGCGCGTCGAGGGCGGCGGCACGGCTCGCGGTCAGGGCCGAGACCCGTTCGGACAGTTCGGTTTCCCGCCGCGGCGCGAGCAGCCGGGACGCGAGCCCGCTGATGCCCCGGGCCATCGCGGGGATCATCCACCACCCCAGCAGCACGTAGCCGACGGCGACGAGCGGCATCGGCGCCGCACCCCACCACGACGTGACCGGATAGATGCTGCTCACCGGCTCGTCGGGCGGCAGCGCCCACCAGTAGAACGGGATCGCCAGCGAATTCAGCGCCGCCACCGGCAGTCCTATCGCCAGCAGACCCGCCGTGAGCGCCGCGATCGAGTGCACGGCGACCCACGCAAAGTCGCGTCGCGTGGACTGTGCGGTCAGCAGCCGCCGTAGATCGTCGAAGCCCGGATGGTCCGTGATCTGTGGATACCGCTCGCCCACCACGGTCCCCGTGTACCGCCCGGCCCGCACCCGCGCCCCGCCCGCCCACCACCGCAGCGCACGCACGTACGCGGGCACCGCGAGCCAGCCGACGATCAGGATCAGCATCGCCCCGATCATCAGCCCGACCACGAGGAAGCAGAGCGAGACGACGGCGGCGCCGGCCTCGACCACGAGGAAGCGGACGGCGCGCCACCGCTCGTTCAGGCGTTCGGTCCACTGCACTGCTCCAGCATGCCGCACGACCGGGCCGCTGTCGGTATAGCCCGCTACACCATCGATCGGGTACCGCACGGGATGGTTCGCGCACGCCACCGTCCATAGCGTTTCGGGCATGTCCTCCTTCACCGCAACGCCCCCGCTCATCGAGAGCCCGCCTCGGGCCGCCGTCCGACTCGACGCCGTCACCAAGTCGTACGGCTCCGGCCGGGCCGAGGTCACCGCGCTCGACAACGTCAGCCTCACACTCGCGCCCGGCAGCTTCACCGCCGTCATGGGGCCGTCCGGCTCGGGCAAGAGCACATTCCTGCACTGCGCCGCCGGGCTGGATCAGCCGACTCGGGGTTCGGTATGGCTGGGCGACACCGAGCTCAGCTCACTCAAGCCCAAGGCCCGCACGGTGTTCCGGCGCGACCACATCGGTTTCGTGTTCCAGGCCTACAACCTCATGTCGGCGCTGACGGTGGAGCAGAACGTGACGCTGCCGCTGCTGCTGGCCGGCCGCGTCGCCGACCGGGCGCACCTCGACTACGTCCTGAACGCGGTCGGGCTCGACGGCAAGCGCGACCGTCGCCCGGCCGAGATGTCGGGCGGCCAACAGCAGCGCGTCGCGATCGCCCGCGCGCTCATCACGCAGCCCCACGCAGTGTTCGCGGACGAGCCCACCGGAGCACTTGACAGCCGCACCGGCCGCCAGGTGCTCGACCTGTTGCGCCGCACCACCACCGAACTGGGGCAGACCATCGTCATGGTGACCCACGATCCGGTCGCTGCCGCGCACGCCGACCGGGTGTTGTTCCTCGCCGACGGACGCCTCGTCGGCCGGATGGAGTCCCCCACCGCCGCCGCGGTCGCCGACCACATGACGCACCTCGGGGAGTGGTGACGATGCACAGGTCGAGATTGCGGGCCCTCGCCCGCGCCAACATCCGCGCACAACGCGGCGGCTTCGCGGCGATGTTCGTCGCGGTGTTCTGCGCGGCACTGCTCACGTGCGCGCTCGGGGTGCTGTTCGAGTCCGGGATCCGCGGCGGAGTCACCCCGCACCGGTACGCCGGGGCCGACGTCGTCGTCGGTGCGCCCCAGGCACTCGAGGTGAAGGAGGACATCGACCAGCCGTTCGCCGAGCGTGCACTGTTGCCGGCCGCGGCCGTCGACGAGTTGGCCGCGCTCCCGGGCGTGCGTACCGCGGTGGGCGATGTGAGCGTGCCACTGACCACCGACGACGGCACGCTGCTCGACGGTCACGGCTGGGGATCGGCCGTCCTCGCGCCGTATTCCCTCACCGCCGGACGCGCCCCCGCGTCCGCGACGGAGGCGGTCGTCACCGGTGGCGCGGCCCCGGGCGATCGGATCACGTTGCGGCACGGCGGCATCGGTGACACCTACACCGTCGTGGGCGTGGCGGCCGCGCCGACGTCCGAACCGACCGAACGCCCGGCGGCGGTGTTCCTCTCCGACGCCCGGGCGCAGGAACTGTGGCCGCACGCCGATCGCGTCGCGACGGTGGGGCTGCTCGCCGAGCAGGGGTTCGACGCATCGTCACTGGCCGCCCGCGCCCGCGGCGCGCTCGCCGACGGCGATGTGCGCACCTACACCGGCGACGCCCGCGGCGACGTCGAGTACCTGGACGCGGGCGCGGCCCGCAGCGAACTGATCATGCTGTGCGGGTCGTTCGCCGGCCTGGCGATCCTGATCGCGATGTTCGTGGTCGCGAGCACGCTGTCGCTGTCGATCCAGCAGCGCCGCCGCGAGTTCGCGTTGCTGCGCGCGATGGGCGCGACCCCCGGCCAGATCCACCGCCTGGTCGGCAGCGAGGTACTGCTGGTGGCCGGGCTCGCCGCGGTGCTCGGCGTGTGGCCGGGGTTCGCCGTCGCCGGCATGCTGCGGGCGCAGTTCACCGAGGCCGGGGTGCTCCCGTCGGACTTCGCGCTGGCGTACGGACCGCTGCCGGCCGTGGTGGGCGTGCTACTGGCCGTCGGCACCGCGCGGATCGCGGCCGCGATCGCCGCCCGCCGTCCGGCCCGGCTCGATCCCACCGAGGCGCTGCGCGAGTCCGCGGTCGAACCCGCCACCATCGGGCGCGGCCGGCTCGTGACCGGACTCGTGTTCGCCGCCGGCGGTCTGGCGACGTCGCTGCTGCCCGCCGTCCTGCCGGGTCAGGCCGCTCTCGCCGGCGCGGGGAGTTCGGCTGTGCTGCTGGTGATCTCGGCGGCACTCCTCGGCCCCGCCCTGGTATCGACCGCGATCGCCCGCTTCGGCGGACCGATGCGACGCAGTTCGTCACCGGCCCTCGTCCTCGCGGCCGCCAACACCGGAGCGCGGGCGCGGCGGCTGGCCGCGGCGATCACCCCGCTGGCCCTGGCCATCGCGATCGGGTCGGTGCAGCTGTTCACCCAGAGCACCATCTCCGCGGCGGCCGACGACCAGTCCCGCAGCGGCATCACCGCCGACCTCGTCGTGAGCGGTGCCGCGGGGCTGGCGCCGGGACTGGTCGACGCCATCGCCGCCGAACCGGCTGTGCGCGCGGCAAATCCGATCACCCGCAGTCAGGCACTGTTCACCAGCGCCGACAGCGAGGCCCCCACCACCGAGCCCCACGCGGTGCAGGGCATCGATCCCGCCGCCACGTCGTCGACGCTCGATCTCGATGTGCGCGAAGGTGATCTGGGACAGCTGCGGGACGGCACCGTCGCGCTCAGTCTCGACGCCGCCTTCGACATGGGCGCCGGCGTGGGCGAGGTGGTGCCGCTGCGACTCGGCGACGGGACGCTGATCACCCCGACCGTCGTGGCGACGTACGGCCGCGGTCTCGGATTCGGTGATGTCACGCTGCCGGCCGCGCAGGTTCGGGAGCACACCACCGCGGGCACCGCCGACGTCGTCCTGGTCACCGCGGAGCCCGGTCGGGTCGACGAACTTCGTCAGGCGCTGCAGATGACGCCCGGGATCGCCGTCGCGGACCGCGCCGAATTCGCCGCCGCCGGTCAGGACCAGCGGCGCACCCAGTCGTGGGTGAGCATCGTGGCCCTGGCGGTCCTGCTCGGCTACCTCGCGGTCGCCGTCGTCAACACGCTCGTGCTGGCGACCGCCGAACGCGGCCGGGAGTTCGCGCTGCTGCGCCTGGTCGGCGCGAGCAAGCGGCAGGTGCACCGGATGATGCGGACGGAGTCGGTGATCGTGGTGTCGGTCGCCGCGGTGGTCGGCACGCTCATCGCGATCCCCCCGCTCGCCGGCATCGCGGCGGCCGTATCGGGTACGCCGATCCCGAGCGTCTCCCCCGTCGTCTACGGCGGCATCATCGCGGTCACCGTCCTGCTGGGGCTGTGCGCGATCGCGCTTCCGACGCGGACCGCGCTGCGCCAGGACCCGGTCGAGGCCATCGGCACCCGCGAGTAGCGACGTGGTGCGGCCGGGGCTGGTGCCGCTTGAAAACCGTTCGCGCGGTCCCCGGCCGCACTGTTAGCTTCGAACCACCCCGCCCCCGCAAGCAGAGGCCTGCCGACGTGACCGCCCCGAACGTGACCACCACCCGACGATTCGGGCCGTTGATTCTGCTCAACATCGCAACGCTGCTGTCGGCGACCGGCAACGGCATCGTCATCGTCGCGCTGCCGTGGCTGGTGCTCGAGCAGACCGGCCGGGCCACCGACGCCGCGATCGTGGCGGGCGCGGCAACCGTTCCGCTGCTGCTGGCGAGCCTGTTCTCGGGCACCGTCGTCGACCGGTTCGGCCGCCGCCCCACGTCGCTGGTGTCGGACGCACTCTCCGCGCTGTCGGTGGCCGCGATCCCGGTCGTCGCGGGCACCATCGGTCTGTCGGTGCCGGTGCTCGCGCTGCTGGCCGCGCTCGGTGCGACGTTCGACCCGGCCGGGATCTCGGCACGCGAATCGATGCTGCCGGCCGCGACGAGGGCGGCGGGATGGAAACTCGACCGCGTCAACAGCCTGTACGAGGCCAACTACAACGTCGCCTACCTCGTCGGTCCCGGCATCGGCGGTGTCCTGATCGCGCTGGTCGGCCCGGAGAGCACCCTGTGGGTCACCGCGGTCTGCTTCGTCCTGTCGATCGTGACGATCGCGTTCCTGCGCCTCGAGCACGCCGGCCGCCCCGACCACGCCACCCGGCCTGCGTCGATGTGGACGGGCACGCTCGAGGGGCTGCGGTTCGTGTGGAACGACCGCCTGCTGCGCACGCTCGCACTGGTCGACATGGTGATCGTGGCGCTGTATCTGCCGATCGAGTCGGTGTTGTTCCCCAAGTACTTCACCGATCAGGGCCAGCCCGCCCAATTGGGCTGGGTGTTGATGGCGATGAGCATCGGCGGACTGGTCGGCGCCCTCGCCTACGGGGCGCTCGCGCCGTACCTGAAACGCCGGAACCTGATGCTGATCGCGGTCAGCGGCCTCGGATTGTCGATGCTCGGCATGGCGTTCCTGCCACCGCTGTGGGTGCTGCTCGGCCTGTCCGTCGTGATCGGCCTGGTGTACGGGCCGGTGGGTCCGATCGCCAACTGGGCCATGCAGACCCGCAGTCCCGAGCACATGCGTGGCCGCGTCGTCGGAGTGATGACCTCCACCGCGTACGCCGCCGGGCCGCTCGGCTTCCTGTTGGCCGGCCCGCTGATCGATCAGGTCGGCGTCCAGACCACGTTCTTCGTCCTGGCGGTACCGGTGCTCGCGGTGGCGCTCGCGTGCTTCACGCTGCCGGTCCTGCGTGAGTTGGACGCCGACCGGCAGCCTCCGACGGTGGAGCTAGGATCGCGCCCATGACCTCCTTCGACGCCGCCGTCGTCGCCGCCGTGACCGGCCACATGAACGGCGATCACGCCGCCGACAACCTGATGATCGTCCGCGCGTTCGCGGAACCCGCCGCCACCGGTGCCCGCATGACCGGGCTGGACACCGAGGCCGGCGAATGGTCCGCCGACGTCGACGGCACCGAGCGCACCGTGCGGGTGCCCTGGGTCGGCACGGTCACCGACCGCGCCTCGATCCGCACCGAGGTGGTCGCGCTGTACCAGGCTGCGTGCGAGAAGCTGGGCGTCGAACCGGATTCTCACTGATCGATAGCACGGCAATTCGTGACGGTGATTCCTGCGTTCGTAATCTGCAGTCGCTCAAAGGAGAGCGTCGGAAACTGGCATCTTCCTGCCAGATCGCCAGACGCCGGCCGATGCGGAAGTAGAACGGGGTCAGGTGCAATTCCCACCGAGGAGCTGGCGTGGATTTCACCCCGAACGACGTTCATCGAGATATAGCCGAGCTGACGAACGAGGTGCTGGAGAAGACCAGCCCTCTGAGCCGAGTCGACCTGGATCCGCAGCTCGGCTACGACCCGCGGGTGTGGGCCTCGCTCGCCGACGTCGGTCTGCTGTCGTTGGCACTTCCGGTAAAGCCCGGGCGACCCCGGCCTGCGTCTTGTCGGACGTCGAACCAGACCGCCGCTGATCCGCTCCCACCCACTACGATCGCGACGTGGACACTCCCCTGCCGCCCTGCCCCAACTGCTCGTGTGAGTACACCTACGAGATGGGCGCCCTCCTGGTCTGCCCGGAGTGCGCACACGAATGGACCCCCTCCGACGGTGGATCGGACGACGTCGCGGACGGGGTTGTCCGGGACTCCGTCGGCAACGTCCTCGCCGACGGTGACACCGTCACGGTGATCAAGAGCCTCAAGGTCAAGGGCAGCCCCACCGGCATCAAGGCCGGCACGAAGGTCCGCAACATACGACTGGTCCAGGGCGTCGGCGACCACGACATCGACTGCAAGGTCGACGGGATCGGCCCCATGCAGCTCAAGTCGAGCGTCGTCAAGAAGGCGTGACCCAGCCCGACTAGCTGAACCCCATCACCTCGTCACCCCACGCGATGCGCATCGCGTGGTCGGGATCCGCCACCAGGCTGTCGTGGCTGTCGATCAGCAGGGTGGATCGGGTCTCCTCGGTGTACGGCGCCCAGTGCTTGGAACCGTCGAGGGCCGCCGGCACCGCGTGGCGCGCGAAGGCCAACCAGCGTCGCTGCACCCGCCCCGCCACCTCGAGCGCCGTCTTGCGGCCGCCGAGCCAGAAGGTCGGGTCCGGGTTGAGTGTCCCGAAATTGCCGAACACGTAGGGCAATTCGGTGGCGTGCCCGGCGCCCACGCGGGCCGCCTTGAGCATCGGAGCGGCGTGATCGAACCGGTAGACCCACGTGGGCGAGTGGCGGCTGTGCGCGTCGGCGACCCACAGCGCGGGCATCCGGAACGCCGCGTCCCGTGAGATTGCCAGGGCGCCCCGCGGTTTCGCGCCGTCCGGGTAGGCGGCGACGATCTCGGCGAGCCGCAGCGCCGACAGCCCCGGATTGTCCTGCGCGAGTCCGGCGAACATCTGCTGGACCGCCTCGGCGCTGACCGGCAGCAGCGGTGAGCGCATGAACTTGAAGATCGACGCCTCGTCCTTGTTGGAGCCGATGATGAGCGGGATCCGGTGCGAGTACCCCTTCTGGAAGGCGGCGACCGGGTAGTGCGGGACGAGGTCGCGGTCCACGACCGGCGCCATCGCCAGCGTGCCCGGCACCTTCGTCGGCACCTCGTCGACGAGGAGGTCGCCCGCCTTCACCAAGCGTTCGAACGGGATGTCGCAGAGCTCGGCGACCCGTTCCGCCGGCAGATCGAGGATCTCGAGGAACCGTGCCGCGACGGAAGCGGCCCGCTCCGCGCCGTACACCGACGTCGACGGCGGGCTCTGCGCGATCGCGCGGTGGAACAGGCCTTCCGCGCGGGGCACCGTCATCAGTGTCGTGATCGAACCGCCACCGGAGGACTCGCCGAACAACGTCACCTCACCGGGGTCACCCCCGAAGGCCTGGATGTTGTCGCGCACCCACTCGAGGGCAGCAATCTGGTCGCGGAGACCCAGGTTCGACTCGAACGTCCGCTCGGGAGTGGTGAACGACGACAGATCCAGGAAGCCGAGAGTGCCCAACCGGTAGTTGAAGGTCACCAGGACGACGTCGCCACGCTCGGCGAGCAGGCGGCCGTCGTAGATGGGCTGGGCCGACGACCCCAGGCAGTACGCGCCGCCGTGGATCCACACCATCACCGGCCGCGGCGTCCCGTCCGGCCGCGGCGCCCACACGTTGACGGTCAGGCAGTCCTCGTCGATCCGCAGGTCCGGGTCGATCGGCACCGACGTGTCGTGGCCCTGCGGCGCCATGGGACCGAACACCCTGCCGTCGCGGATCTCGGTCCACGGCTGCGGCGCACTCGGGCGCCGGAAGCGGCGCTCACCGGTCGGCGGCGCCGCATACGGAATCCCCTTCCACGAGAAAACCGAGCCATCGGCATATCCGCGTATCGGACCGAGCGGCGTCTCCACCACGAGTGTGTCGGGTGCCTGTGTCTCGACGATCTCCACGGCTTCCATCACGCGGCCCTCCTCACCTTCGACCGCCAGCCGACCGAGGCTGACAGCCGACTGCCAACGTACCAATCCGGCGGTGCTAAGGTCGGCTCGTTCACTGACACGGGGTGCTCCGCACGGGCGGGGCTGAGATCACACCCGGGAACCTGCATCAGGTAATGCTGACGAAGGGATGTCACGGCGATGACCACGCCTGTCCACGACAAATCTGTCCACACCAGCGACGACGCCGCACCGGCCGACGCGCGCTTCACCGATCACCTGTGGGATCGCACCGCGGTCCTGCGCGGCGCGATCGACGACATGGAGTTCCTGCGTCGTCTCGGCGACGGCACACTGCCGCTCGACGTGTTCCGCACGTACGTCGAACAGGACGCTCTCTACCTGGCCGAGTACGCGAAGGCACTCGCACTGCTCGCCGCCAAGTCCCCCGATCCGCACACCGCGGCGTTCTGGGCCACATCGGCGTCGACGGCCGCGGTGGTCGAGACCGAACTCCACGAGAGCCTGCTCGCCGGCGGCGTCCTGCCCGCGAGCGACTCCACGCCGGAACACTCGCAGGCCTGCCTCGGGTATGTGTCGTACCTGACGGCCACCGCCGCCACCGAGTCGTATGCCGTGGCCGCCGCCGCGGTGTTGCCGTGCTTCTGGATCTACGGCGAGGTGGGCCGCAAGCTCGCCGCGAGCGCCGCGGAGGTGCTGGCGGCGGACCCGTCGCATCCGTACGCCCAGTGGGTCACCACGTACGACGCCCCCGAGTTCCAGGAGTCCGTCGAGACCGCGCGCCGACTGGTCGACGTCGCGGCAGCGGCAACGACGTCCGCGCAGCGGGAGGCGATGGCGCGCGCGTTCGTGATCGCCACGCGCTACGAGTTCATGTTCTGGGACACCGCCCTGAACCCGCAGCCCTGGCCCGCGTCGTGACGTCGATGTCCCGGCTGCGCAGGGTCCTCGCGACGTCCGCGATCGTCGCGTCGGCACTGAGCGTCCTCACCGGGTGCGGCAGCGACGACTCCGGAGACACCATCCGCTTCGCCCTCGACTGGACACCGAACACCAACCACACCGGGTTGTACGTCGCGTTGCAGGAGGGGTTCTTCGCGGACGCGGGACTCGACGTCCAGGTGCTGCCGTACAACAACACGTCCCCCGACACGCTCGTCGACTCGGGCAACGCCGAATTCGGTTCCAGCTTCCAGGATTCTGCGACGTTCTCGCGTGCCGCGGGCGCGCAGACCGTCTCCGTGCTGGCGCCGTTGCAGCACTGGGCGACGGGCATCGGCGTGAAGGCGGACCGCGCCGATCTCGCCGGCCCGAAGGACCTCGACGGGAAGACCTACGCCGGGTTCGGCGACCCCGGCGAACGCGAGATCCTCCGTCAGGTCATTCGAAACGACGGCGGCACAGGCGATTTCGAGACGGTCGTGCTGGGAACATCGGCGTACGAGGCGGTGTACGGCGGGCAGGCCGACTTCACGGTGTCGTACTTCGCGTGGGAGGGCGTCGAGGCCGCCCGCCGCGGCACCCCGATGCGCTACTTCCACTACACCGACTACGGCTTCCCGGACGCGTACGCGATCGTGGTGAACGGGAACGAGGAGTGGCTGGCCACGCATCCCGAGCAGGCCCGCAAGTTCGTGCAGGCGCTGCAGCGCGGCTACCAGGTGGCCGCCGACGACCCGGACCGTGGCGCCAAGGCACTGATCGCCGCGAATCCGGGCGTGTTCAGCGACGAGGAGTTGGTGTTCGAGAGCCAGCGGATGCTGGCCGCCGACTACATGAAGGACGCATCGGGCCGCGTCGGCACGCAGACGCTCGAGCAGTGGTCGGGGTACTCCCGCTTCCTGTTCGAGCACGGTCTGCTCGCAGGCCCCGACGGCAAGCCACTCACCACCGAGCCGGACTGGTCGACGTACTTCACCGATGCGTACCTCGCAGCGCCGTAAGCGCGGAGCGCTCGATGGGCGCCGTCGCGGAGCGCACACGATGTACGGTGCGGTGCGCCGGTTACTGCCGGCGATCGTCGTGGTGATCGCGCTCGTCGCGGCATGGCAGGCCTATGTCGCGGCGAGCGGGATCCGCCCGCAGGTGCTGCCGTCACCGGCGCGGGTCCTCGAACAGGGCTGGGCGCACCGCGACGACATCGCCGTCCACGCGTGGTCCACGCTGCAGGTGACGCTCGTCGGGTTCGCGGTGTCCCTCGCGGTGGCGTGGGCGCTCGCGATCGTCGTCGACTTCTCGCCGTGGCTGCGCAGGGCTTTCGTTCCCCTGTTCGTGATCTCGCAGACCCTCCCGATCATCGCGATCGCGCCTCTGATGATCATCTGGTTCGGGTTCGGCCTGCTGCCGAAGATCCTGGTGATCGCGCTGGCCACGTTCTTTCCCATGGCGATCGGGTTGATCGAGGGGTTCGCCTCGACCGACCGGGAGGCCGGTGCGCTGCTGCGCAGCATGGGCGCCTCCCGGTGGCAGCAGTTCCGCTACGTGCGGCTACCGTCCGCCCTCCCCCGGTTCTTCACGGCGCTGCGCATCGGCGTCACCTACGCCGTGGTGGGTGCGGTGTTCGCCGAATACGTCGGCGCCACTTCCGGTCTGGGCATCTACATGAGCATCCAGAAGAACTCGTTCCGCACCGACCTGGTGCTCGCCGCGGTCCTGGTGACGGCGGCGATCAGCGTCGCGCTGTACCTGTGCACGTTCGCGATCGAACGTGTCGTGGCGCCGTGGATCGCACAGCCGAGCCGGTCCCAGGAGTCGCAGCGTGGCTGAGCGGCCGATCGTCGAACTGTCGGACGTCACCAAGTCGTTCGGCACACGCCGCGTCCTCGACGGCATCGAGTTCGCGGTCCGTCCCGGCGAATTCGTGTCGGTGATCGGTCCCAGCGGGTGCGGCAAGAGCACCGTGTTCTCGATCGTCGCGGGCCTCGAGCCCCCGGACTCCGGGACCGTGGCAGCGCCGACGTGCGCCCACATGCCGCAGAGGGATCTGCTGTTCCCGTGGCGCTCGGTGATCGACAACACCACCCTGGGCCTCGAGGTCCAGCGGATGCCCCGGAAGCAGGCGCGGGCGCGCGCGGCCGAGCTGTTCCCCGTGTTCGGCCTGGCCGGGTTCGAGGATGCGCGCCCGCACCAACTGTCGGGCGGCATGCGCCAGCGGGCCGCGTTGCTGCGGACCGTGGTCCAGGACCGCGAGGTGCTGCTCCTCGACGAGCCGTTCGGCGCCCTCGACTCCCTCACCCGCACCGAGATGCAGACGTGGCTACAGGACGTCTGGCAGCGCTATCGCTGGACGGTGCTGATGATCACCCACGACATCCGCGAGGCGGTGTTCCTGTCCGACCGGGTGATCGTGCTCTCGGCCCGGCCCGCGACGGTCCGCCGCGAGGTCGTCGTCGATCTGCCGCGGCCCCGGGAACTGTCGGTGATGACGTCGCCCGAGTTCGCCGCGATCGAGCACGACCTCATCGAGATCCTGCACGAAGAGTCCCGCCGGGCGCTGGCGGAACAGGAGACCGCCGACTGAGCGCAGTACCGACCAGTCTCCACGTCGCGATCCCGAAAGTTACTACCTCCCAAGCCAACCGGTCGGTTGAGACCCGATAGAGACGAACAACGGATAACGCTCGACGGATCGAGACATCCTCGTTATCCTTCTGTTACGGCGCTACCGGAGAGGCCATTCGGCACCAGCGCCACCACCACGTAGAGATACCGGGCCGGTCGACGCTCCGAGTCTGCTCCGAGTCTGCTCCGAGCCCTCCGACACCCGACCGAAGGCGCGTTCTTCGCTGCCTCACCGGTACCCGACCTCGTCTCCGGATGGTCATCCGACAGGAAGAGAAGATGACGAAACGAGTCCTGCTGGCCACGCTCGCCGCATTCGCCGCCCTGGTGCCGGCACTGGCCGTCGCCCCTGCCGCATCGGCGGCAACGGGAACGATCTCCAACGGCATCGCCTGGACGGCGAAGCCCGATGCCGGCCCGTCGAACCCGCTGCAGAACCAGGAGTACTGCACCCTCGGAGTCGTCGGCACCGACAGTCTCGGCAACAAGATCGCAATCTCCGCGGGGCACTGCGTCTCCGCGGTCGCGGGCGGAGCAACCGAGTTTCCGGACGGTGCAACGGTTTACCGGTTCCTGTCGACCGGGACCGGAGATCCGATCGGAACCATCGCATACCGCGATCCGAGCATCGACTTCGTGGTGATCGAGCTCAACCCGGACGCGGTCCTGTCCTCGAACGGACCAGAGGTGCGGATCGACAGCATCGGGCCGTCCAATCCGGACGGCGAGCTGTGCAAGGCCGGAGTACGGACCGGCGTCACCTGTGGACCGATCTACAGACAGGCCGCGTCCCGGATCAACTCGTTCGTCACCGCCAACGGCGGAGACTCCGGCGGCCCCGCGTTCGTCAACGACACGCAGCTGGTGGGGATGACCCGGGGGCCGTTCGAGTTCGTGGACTTCTCCGCGGTGCTCGACGGTATCGCCACGCAGTCCAACCCGGTCGGCAAGGGGTTCGCGGTCACGAACAACTAGCCTTTCGCGAGAACTACTGCGCCCCCGCTGCCTGTTCACCGGCAGCGGGGGCGCAGTAGTAGCTGGACCGACTACTTACCGGCCATGTCCATCGCCGCGAGGTGGCTGAACAGCATGCTGGTGCCGATCGGGTTGCCGCCGCCGGGGTAGACGGTGCCGCTCGGCGCCGCCATCGTGTTGCCCGCCGCGTACAGGCCCGCGATGGGCTTGCCCGACGTGTCGAGCACCCGCGCCGCGGTGTCGGTGCGCAGGCCGCCCTTGGTGCCGAGGTCGGAGATGCCGAACGCGGCCGCGTGGAACGGGCCCTGCTCGATCGTGACGAGTGGCGGCTCACCACCGGAGAACGCGCGATCGTAGGCCTCGTCGCCGCGACCGAAGTCGGGATCGACGCCGGTGCCGACGAACGAGTTGAACCGCTCGACGGTCGCGACCAGGTTCTCGGCCGGGACACCGATCTTCGCCGCCAGCTCCTCGAGGGTGTCGGCGGTGTGCCACAGACCGGCGTCGACGTACTTCTCCGTCTCGACCATCGAGACGTTGGTGGCGTTCACCGGAGGACGCTCGCCGTCCTTGTCGTCGTAGATCATCCAGTACGGCAGCGTGGCCTGACCGGCCTCCATCTGGGCGATGATGTCGCGGCCGATGCGGTCGTATGCCGCCGACTCGTTGACGAACCGCTGGCCGTCCTGGTTGACGAAGATGCCGGCGGTGAACCACAGCGCGAACGCCGACCGCCCGTCCGGATGCGTCATACCGGGCGACCACCACGCCTCGCCCATCAGGTCGGTATCCGCGCCGACCGCGATGCCGGCCTGGTGTGCCTTACCGAGGTTGCCCCACGGCCCCATCGTGTCGCGGGCCTCACCGGGAACGCCGTACTTCTGGCGCATCTCGTCGTTGCCCTCGAAGCCACCGGCCGCGAGCAGAACGCCCTTGCGGGCGTGGATCGCGACCCGCTCGCCGTCCCGCTCGACGATGCCGCCGACCACGGCGCCGTCCTCGACCACCAACTCGACGAGCGCGGTGTTCAGGTGCAGCTTCGCGTTCGGGTACTTCTCCATCGCCTTGAGGAAGCGGCCGATCAGGGCGCGGCCACCGATCAGGTACTCGGGCAGGGGCGCACCGAGACGGTCGAAGTCCAGCGGGCCGCGCACCAGCTCGTGCAGGTCACCGACCTCCGAGATCGGCAGCGGGCTCGGCATTGTGTGGCGCTGGCCGTCGAGGCGCGCCTTGGGCGCCTTGCCGAAGTAGTCGGGCCACGGCAGCATCTCGAACTTCAGGATCTCGTCCTGCTCGAGATACGCGATCAGCGGCGCGCCGCCGCGGACGTAGGTGTCCTGCAGCTCGCGCGGGGTGCGATCACCGACCACCGCGTGGTAGTACTCGAGCGCATCCTCGATCGTGTCGTCGGTGCCCGCGCGCGCGAGCACCGGGTTGCAGGGGAACCAGACCCCGCCGCCGCCCGAGTACGCCGTGGTCCCACCGAACTTGTCGGTTGCCTCGACCAGGATCACGTCGAGGCCCTCACGGGCCGCGGTGTACGCGCCGGTGACGCCGCCGCCACCCGAGCCGACCACCAGGACATCGCATTCTTCGTTCCAGTTGACCATCGTTCAGCCTTTCCCGGCCGTGCCGGATTCTGTTTCCACTCTGTGTGTCCGGTGCCGTGGATCAGGCGATAATGCGGACCGGATCGGTGCCGTCCCAGGTGCGCGCCTGCTCGATCCCGTACGCGAGCATCTGGCGCATCGCGGGACTCTGGATGTACTCGAAGATGACGCCCGGCTCCCCGGGCGACTGCAGATAGGCCACGCGCGTGCCTGCGCCCTCCGCGACGAACAGCTCCTCCAGCCCCTTCCCCCGGGCCGCCGCGAGGGACGCGTCCAGGTCCTCGGTGATCCACGCGAGGTGGTGCGGACCCGCCAACGGCGAGCCGGACTCGTCGACGTACGGCGACGGGCCGGACGACGTGGGCTGGATCAACTCGATCTGCATGTCGCCCGAGTAACCCATCGCCACGTCCATGGTCACCGCGGTCTCCGCACCCGCGTACCGGCCGTGCAGGGTCACGCCGCGAATCACGGTCCACGGACCGACGCCGACGGACCCCACCCAGTGCGCGATGCTCGCGTCGAGGTCCCCGACCACGTACCCGACCTGGACGGCGGGTTCGGCCACCACGTGACTCATTCGGACCTCCAACGACATTCGGACGGGGTGTGATCCTAGCCACGCAGAGGGGAGGTGGATCAAGCATTCGTCCCACTGAGAGGACGTTCGCGAGTTCCGGATGCAGCGGTCAGCGGCCGGAGCCGCCGCACCCCCAGCCGAGTCCGGCAAGGTCCTGGCCACGGGCGACGACGTCGTCGAGCATCTTCTCGGTGAGTTTGCCGGTGAAGGTGTTCTGCTGACTCGGGTGGTAACAGCCGATCACGTTGAGCGGCTTGCCGTCCGCCTTGTGGACGACGGCGACCTCACCGTGCCCGAACTTCGGCTTCGGCGTCGGTACCGTGCCACCCGCCCGCCGAACTGCGTTCAGTGTGGCGTCCCAGCCGAAACCGCCGAGCGCGATGACGGCGCGCACCCACGGCAGCAGTTGCGCGAGCTCGGCGTCGAGCCAGCCCGCGCAGCAGTCGCGCTCGTCGACACTGGGCTTGTTGTCGGGCGGTGCGCAGCGCACCGCCGAGATCATCCGCGCGCCGAACAGCTTCTGCCCGTCGCCCGCGTACTCGACCTCGCCCTTGCTCGCGATCCCGGCGCGGTGCAGGGCCCGGAACAACCAATCCCCCGCCTGATCGCCGGTGAACATCCGCCCGGTGCGATTGCCGCCGTTGGCGGCCGGTGCCAGTCCCATGATCAGCAGCTTGGGGAAGTCGTCACCGAAACCGACCAGTGGGCGCCCCCAGTAGGGCTGGTCCGCGAACGAGCGGCGCTTGACCTCGGCGGCCTGCTCACGCCAGTCGACCAGCCGAGGGCACGCCCGGCACACACTGATTCGGGCGCCCAACTCCGCGAGATTCTTTGCGGCGGCGGCCTCGGCGACGACGTCGGCGCACGAGTGCGCGATCGGGGTGTCCGGGGTCGCCCGATCGCCCGGCCAGCCGCTGCCCGCAGCAACGGGGGAGGTGAACAGTTCGCCGGTGCCGGGGTGCGGCAGGAACTGCGCGGTCATCGCAGCACGCAGGTAGACATGGGTCAATTCAACCCGATGCACCCGGGTGCGCCCAGTCCGGTTCGGCACGCGGTCCACCGACCTGCACAATCGACGATATGACCGAACCCGAGCCAGATCCCGCCCTCGTCGGCGCCGCCCGCGCCGCCCGTCGTGTCGTGGTGTTCAGCGGCGCCGGAATGTCGGCCGAGAGCGGCGTGCCGACCTTCCGGGACGCACAGACCGGGTTGTGGGAACGATTCGAGCCGGCCGAACTGGCCACCCCCGAGGCGTGGCACCGCGACAGCGGCCTGGTGTGGGCGTGGTACCAGTGGCGGACCGGACTCGCGCGGCGTGTGCAACCGCACGCCGGTCACCGCGCGATCGCCCAGTGGGCCGGGCGCACCGGGATGACGGTGATCACCCAGAACGTCGACGACCTCCACGAGCGGGCGGGCAGTCCGGTCGCCGCGCACCTGCACGGCAGCCTGTTCTCACCACGATGCAGCGACTGTGGCTCGTCGTTCCCCGGCGACGGCGGCGTCGAGGCCGAACCCACCGGTCCGCTCGCGCCGCCGACATGCGAAAACTGCGGCGGGGCGGTGCGCCCCGGCGTCGTGTGGTTCGGCGAGGCACTGCCCGAGGACGCGTGGCAACGCGCGGTCGACGCGGTCGAGGACTGCGACCTCATGGTCGTCGTGGGCACGTCCGCGGTGGTGTATCCGGCCGCGGAACTGCCGCTGCGGGCCGCACGATCCGGCGCGACGGTCGTCGAGATCAATCCCGAGGCAACCGGATTGAGCGACCACGTGCACTACTCGTGGCGCACGACCGCGGCCGTGGGCCTGCCGGCGTTGGTCGCGGCCGCCGGTGACGCCGGAGGCCGCCGCTGACGAGCTCAGTGCCCCCGGTAGATCGACTCGATCTGCTCGGCGAAACGCTCGGACACCACCTGCCGCTTGATCTTCAGCGTGGCGGTCAGTTCCCCGGACTCCTCGCTGAGGTCGTGCGGCAGGATCTCGAACCTCTTGATCGCCTCCGCGTGGGAGACCGTCGAATTCGCGTCGTCGATGACGGCCTGGAGCGCGGCGCGGAGATCGGTGTCCGTGGCGAGATCGGCGACCGTCGCCGATGCCGGCTTTCCGTTCGCCGACTTCCAGTTCCCGAAGGGCTCGGGGTCGAGGGTCAACAACACACCGATGAACGGTCGACCGTCACCCACGACAACAGCCTGTGAGACAAGCACGTTCGAACGCAGGCGATCCTCGAGTGGGCCCGGCGAGACGTTCTTTCCTCCGGCGGTGACCAGCAGGTCCTTCTTCCGCCCGGTGAGCGTCAGGTACCCGTCGTCGTCCAGTTCGCCGAGGTCCCCGGTGCGGAGCCAGCCGTCGTGGAAGGTGTCCGCCGTGGCGGAGTCGTTGCGCCAGTACCCGACGAACACGACGCCGCCGCCGAGTTCGATCTCGCCGTCCGGCGCGATCCGCACCGAGTTTCCGCTCATCGGGCGGCCCACCGTGCCGATCTTCTGCTCGTCGGGCACGTTGACACAGTGCGCGGCAGTGGACTCCGTGAGCCCGTAGCCCTCGTAGATCGGCACGCCGACGCCGCGGAAGAAGTGGCCCAGCCGCGGCATGAGCGCCCCGCCGCCGGAGATCGCCCACCAGCACTGGTCGCCCAGCGCGGCACGAAGCTTGGCGTACACCAGCCGATCGGCGATCGCGTGTCGCAGCTTCAGGAGCCGGGACGGGCCACCCGTGTCGAGGGATTCGCTGTAGGCGATCGCGGTGGCCTCCGCGAAGGCGAACACCGCCCGCGGAATCCGGCCCCCGGTCTCGGCGGCATGGGCGGCGCTGTCGCGCACCTTCTCGAAAACCCGTGGAACACCGAGGATCACGTGTGGCCGGAAGCGGTGGAACTGGCCCGCGACCGTGCCGAAGTTCGACCAGTGTGCCTGGGTGCCGCCGGCCTCGAACATCGCGAGGGACACCGCGCGCGCGAGCACGTGAGCCAACGGAAGGAAGGTCAGCATCCGGTTGCCGGGCTTGGCCACGTCACCGACGGACGCAACCAGGATCCCGCGCACCTCGGACAGGAAGTTCCGGTGCGTGAGAATGCACCCCTTCGGCCGCCCCGTGGTCCCCGACGTGTAGACCAACGACGCAAGGTCGTCCGCTCGAATCCCGGCCAGCCGGTCGCCGACGACGGCGTCGTCGATTCGCACGCCCTCGGCGACGAGCTTCTCCACGGCCCGGTCCTCGATCTGCAGCACACGACCCGGGCCGGACATGACACCGTCGAATCCGGCCGCGTGGGTGGCGGTCTCGACGATCGCGAGGACGGCCCCGGAATCCTCGACGATCCACCGGATCTGGTCCGGCGACGACGAGTCGTAGATCGGCACCGAGACAGCGCCTGCCGCCCAGATCGCGAAGTCGAACAGCGTCCACTCGAACCGCGTCGCGGACAGCAGCGCCACCCGGTCGCCGGGTCCGACCCCCGCCGCCACCAGACCCTTCGCCACCCCGGTGACCAGATCCGCGAATTCGAGTGCGGTGACGTCCACCCACCGGTCCTCGACCGGACGGGAGAACAGCACGCGATCGGGACTGCGTCTCGCGTGCTCGAACACCGTGCGGACGATGGACTCGTCGTCGGCGATGGTGAAGCGGGCAGGGGCGCCGTACTCACGCATGTGCGTCATCTCCAGCTGTTGCAGGGACACCGGGGACACCGGGGACCCCGGGAATCACAGGTATCGCGGAAGCTTCGGGAACTTCGGGAACTTCGGGAACTTCCAAGCCCGCGAGCGGCCCGTCACGGAACCGCCGCAGGATCAGGGCGAACTGGGCGATCTCGGCCGGCGACCAGCCGTCCACGCGCGCGCGGACGTCGTCGAAGCGGCGGCGGTCGGCGGCCGCGAGCACCGCGACGCCCTGGGCAGTCAGGTACAGGGGGCGACCGGAGCGGACGGGGGCCGAATCGGCCCGAACCCATCCGCCGTCGGTACACCCCCGGAGCTGCCGCGAAACGGTCGACCGGTTGACACCGAACGCATCGGAGATGTCGGTGGCGCGACATCCCGGGTTCCGCGCGACGAACGAGAGGACCGAGTGCTGAGCGAACGACGGACCGCCCTGCGCGTCCCGGCCGCCGGCCACCAGCTCTCGGGCCAACTGGACCAGTTCGGCGTGCACCGCCGCCACCTGATCGACCTCGCCGTCATGTTGCACAGTGCAACTCTACGCCGCCCGTCTCGCCATGCATTGGTCGCGTACCGGAAGTAACGTTCAAGCCGCAGATGCGACTAACCAGGAGACGGCGCCGCATCGGCGCCTGCCCGACCGAGACCCGAGGAGACGATTTGTCCGTTCAGACCGACTCGATCGCCGTCCGTGCCGTTGGATCGCACCGGACCGCCGACGCGGCCTCGCTCGACCGCCTCGAGCAGGAGATTGTCGACCTGGATGCGCAGATACTGGCCGCCGTGCGTCGCCGCGCAGATCTCGCTCGCGCCCTCACTCCCGTCGAGCGACCGCTCACCGACGCCGAGTCCCGGTTCGACGAGCTGGGCTCGGACGGCCCCGTTCTCGGACGCACACTGACCCGGCTGAGCGCCGCCGGATCGCGGTAACACCGCCTCCACGCCCACACACCGAACCGCCTCCGGCCCGTGACTTCGGTCACGTAGCGGAGGCGGTTCGGTCGTCTCGGGCCGGCCGTGCCGGGCTGTCAGCGCCAGCCGTGCAGGGCGTGCGCGGTGACGGCATGCACCGCACGCTCCTCGACCACGTCCAACGACTCGCCGACGTGCGCATGCAGCGCGGCGAGTGCACCGTCCAATTCGCCGTCGAGGACCTGCTCGACGATCGCCAGGTGCTCGGTGATCGTCGATTCCACCCGCTCGGGCGTTTGGTAGTCGTGCATGCGCACGAGCCGGATCTGGCTGTTGACCGCTGCCAGCGCCCGGGTCAGCGCCGGATTCCCCGCCGCGGTCGACAGATCGAGGTGGAACTGCTGGTCCAGCTGGACGATGTCGCGGGACGGTGCCGGCGGGTCTGCCTTCAGGTCCCGCCACTGCGCGCGTGTCGCCTCGAGCAGCGGCACGTCGAACTCCAGATCGGCATTCTCGAGGTGCCGGGCGATCCCCCGCAGTTCCAGGGTGATCCGCAGCTCGTACAGATCACGGATGCTGCCGAGATCGGGGAACGTCGGGTAGTAGCCGTCCTCGCGGCGGGTGACGATACCGTCCGAATGCAACCGGACCAGCGCCTCCCGCAACGGTGTGCGGGACACCCCGAGCGACTCGCACAGGCGTCCCTCCACCAGCCGAGCATGCGCGGGAACTTGCCCGCTCATGATCTGCTCCCGCAACTCCACGTACACCTTCTCGCGCAGGCTCGTGCCCGACGGTCCGTCGGCAGTGGTCATCTCGTTACTCCCTTCGACGGGTCAGTGAATCGGCTCGTGCAGGGGCATGGAAATCTCCTGGGGGTCGAGACATCGAAAAGTATTGCGCCGAGTCGGTATACGGCGCCGTATCCGCTCCCCCACACTGTTTCGCGACGCGTTTACGCCCGGTGGTCGCCCCTGTGATCGCCGTGTTAACGAAAACGCCCCCGCCGCGGCACCCGTAACACGTCCGTCACGTCGGCACCGTCACTCTGCGGAGCCCCGGCACATCGTCACGCTGGAACGCCACCGAGAAACGCACGCCAGCCACCGAATTCGGTGATGTCCACCCCGGCCGCGGCCGCTGCGGGCGTGCAGGTGAAGCCGACCGCGACGGTCCCGCCGGCGAGGGTCATCGATGTCAGCGCCATCGGGGCGGGCAGGGCCGCGAGGAAGGCACCGAGCCCGGCCGCCGAGATCCGGTACAGCTCACCCGGAAGCGAGCGGCCCGAGCCGTCGGGCACGTGCACCAGGCCCGGCTTGGGCGGAACCGAATCCAGCCGCACCATCAGATAGTCCGCGGTGGTCGCGACAGGTCGTTCGAACCGCGCCCCCAGCGCCTCCAGTTGGTGATGCAGCGGCTGACCACGCAGGTGCGCCCCGAAGACCGCGAGCCCGATCCCCTCCTCCGGCGCAAGATCCGCCGTCTCGACGCCCTGGATGCGGGCCGCCACGTCCAGCGCCACCTGATCCCCGAACGCCGGAGCCACGGTCATCACCCCGAACGATTCACCGGGTTCGCCCGGGGTGGGCACGGCGACGGACGCCAGGTCGAGCAGGTTGCAGAAGTTCGTGAACGTGCCCAGACGCCTGTTGATCTCCACCGGCTCCGCGAGCACGTCCGCGATCAGGGGGTGCTCGGTGGTGGTGGGCAGCAGCAGGACGTCGAGGTCCGCGAACAGCCGCTCGGCATGATGCTTCGCGGCCGCGAGAGTGCCCATGTCGCGCACGAACTCGTGGGCCGGCTTCGATTCCGATGCCCGAACGATCGAGGCGACCGTCGGGTCCAGCGCGGCATCGGGATGGGAGACGACGAACCGGCCCACCGCATCGAAGCGCTCCGCGACCAGGGCGCCGTCGTACAGCAGTGTCGCGGCGTCGAGCAGCGGTGCGATGTCGACCCGCACGACCTCCATGTCGGCTTCCGCGGCGCGCTCGACGGCCGCCGCGAAGCTGCGCCGGTAGCTGTCGGAGAGCGTCTCCAACTGCCCGTCGACCGGCACCCCGACGCGCGCCCGCGTCGGGGCGGACAGGGGCACGTCCGACGGCCGGACGCGGCTGCGCGGGTCGTCGGCGTCCGGCCCGATCATGATCGACATCGCGCGTCCCGCGAGGCCCACGGTGGGCGCCAGCACGGTGACGCAGTCGAAGTCCGCGCAGGCCGGCACGACACCGCGGGTCGGGACGAGTCCGAGGGTCGGCTTGATCCCCACGACACCGTTGAAGGCCGCCGGCACCCGGCCGGAACCGGCCGTGTCCGTGCCCAGCGCGAAGTCGACGAGCCCCAGTCCCACCGCCGCTCCCGACCCCGAACTCGACCCGCCCGACACGCGGTCCGGGTGGGTCGCCGACCGCACGACACCGTAGGGGCTGCGGGTTCCGACGAGTCCCGTCGCGAACTGGTCCAGGTTGGTCTTGCCGAGGACCACCGCCCCGGCTGCCTGCAGCCGCGTCACGGCGGGCGACGACACCTGCGGAACGTAGGCGAACTCGGGGCAGGCCGCCGTGGTCGGCAGGCCGACGACGTCGATGTTGTCCTTGACGGCGAACACCGTCCCCGCCAACGGCAGTTCCTCACCCGCCGCGAGCCTGCGCTCCACGGCGACCGCGTCGGCCACGGCGTCGGACTCCGAGCGCAGCGTGATCCAGACCTCCTGCCGACCGCACTCGTGGATGCGCGCGAAGGCCTCGCGCACGCGGCCGGTGGGGGTGCTGCTGTCGGTGCTGATGGAGGGGTGCGTCATCGTCGGCCGCCTTCTCGCGTGGACCGCGAGCGACGGTCCAACCGTGTATACGTCGATGAATACGCTAGGCAAGCTGCTGTTACATCCGCACTACCCGACGTGACGATCACGTATCGCCGGCGTTCGGTGACGCCACGGCCCGCGGCGAGCCGACCGGCACGCGAGGTCCACGCGTGAAATATTCGCAGTGAACCTGCCGCCGATCCGCTCGAGGAGATACCAGCCATGAATCGACAGCCGACCCTCGTCCGCGGCCTCGGGGTCCTGGGTATCGCGGCGGTCCTGGCCACCGCCGGGTGCAGCAAGGACGAGGACGGTACGGCGGAGGCGCTGCCGGGCACCACCTCTGCCACGTCGGCGACGACGACCGCAGCGGCGGCCGCCGCGACCGCGACCACGACCGTCAAGGCGGCTGGTTCGACGTTCACACCCACCGCGCACCCCGAGGGTTGTGCCGTGAGCGAGTTGCAGCTGACCCTCGGCCAGGCGCAGGGCGCGGCCGGCTCCACCGAACTGCCGCTGATCTTCACGAACGTCGGCGGTCGCGACTGCGTCCTCGACGGCTTCCCCGGCGTCTCGTACGTCCAGGGCGGCGCCGACGGCGCCCAGGTCGGTTCCGCGGCAACACGTTCCGGAGAATCGTCCGGCGCCGTGACGCTCACGCCGAACGCGACGGCGACCGCAGCGGTGCGCGCGGTCAACGTGGAGAACTACCCGGCCGACACCTGCTCACCCACCGACGTTGCCGGACTTCGGGTCTACCCGCCGAACGACACCGGCTCGATCTTCGTGCCGTACGCGACCAAGGGCTGCGCCGGCACCGGCGAGGGACTGAACCAACTGTCGGTTCAGGCCGTCACCGGCTGATCCGGCCGTCGGTCGAGACCGAGGGCCCGCTGGAGCGTCGGCCACGACTTGGGCAGCTGGTCGCGCCAGTAGTCCCAGGCGTGGACGCCCGTGCCCTCGTAGTCGACGGTCACCGGGATCTTCAACTGGTCCAGTCGCGTCTCGAGAATCCGGGTGCACACGTTGGAGGCACCCTCGATGACGCCACCCAGGAGCAGACGGCGGACGTCGCCGGAGCCTTCCTCGTGGGCCCCGGGCAGGCCCGTCGCCACCGACAGGTAGATCTGCTTGCCCCGCAGCTTCTCCGCGTTGCGCACCGTGTCGTGCGACAGCCATTCCGGACCTGACGGGTCGGTCCACATGTTGGCCGGATCGCCGCTCCGTGACGTGACGGTCGTCTGGACCACGAGACGGCCGAGGGGATCACTCGTGGAGTAGCACCCGCTGAAGGCCGCGGCACCGCTGTAGAGGTCCGGGTACCGGTGGGCCAGCATCATCGCCGACTGTGCGCCCATCGAGTTGCCGGCAATCGCCTTGACGCCGTCGGTGTTCAGCTTCGCGTCGATCAGTGGCGGCAGCTCCTCGGCGATGAAGGACTCCCACTTGTTCAGTCCGAGCTCGGGATCGACCTGGTCCCAGTCGGTGTACAGGCTGCCTTGACCGCCGTTGAGCAGCACGACGTTGACGTTCTCGTCCTCGAAGAACGCGGGCGCGTCGCCGAGGCTCTTGTTCATCCACCCGCTGGTGTTGTTGCGCGCACCCGCGCCGTCGAGCATGTAGAGGGTGGGGCGCAGCACCGACCGGTCCTTCGGCAGCAGCACGTCGACCGTGACCTCATGGCGTAGCGCGGGCGAGGCGACGGTGTACTGAACGGCCTGCCCCGACTGCGGCTTCTCACCAGTGATCGCGGCGGTGGTGATGTCGTCCCGTGTCGGCGGGACCGGCCCCGGATCCTCCTTGAACGACTCCGGTATCGACGATCCTGAGCCCACACTCCCGGCGCCTGTACTACCGGCCCCGATACTGCCCGGGCTGCTGGTCGCCGGCGCCGCGGTCGCGGTTCCGGTGGCGATCACGATGGAAACCGCAACGGCACCGAGACCGACGACGCGCCGACCCCACCGTCGCCGGAACCGATCGTGGCTCTCACCGTGTCGATCCAGATCGAATCGCATCGCACAACCTCCAGGACGTGTGTGTATCGCCGGGGAGGCTAGTGCGCGAACGGACAAAACCGAACATTCGTTTCGATCGCGAACCTTCCGGACCGGTCACCTGTTCCAGTCCGCGACGGTGGACGCGATACCGTATCAGTACCGCACAGGTCCGGCCGACACTCCCGGCCCAGGTGGTACGACGTGAAGCAGGGGGTCCCGTGTCCGAGTCCGCAGACAGGTTCGCCACCGGTGATTTCGACCGAGAAGTCACCGGGGCGTGGGCTGCGTTCCGTTCGTCACTCGCCGATCGGATCGCTGCGATCTCGTCCGACGACCAGGTGATCCTCGAGACGGTCTGCGACACCGACGAGGCCGACGGCCGTGTGCCGTTCCTGCAGTTCAACGCGGTCGACGGACCCGACGGCCCGGCCGTCCGGTGCGAACTTCCCGCCGATGTCCACCTGCCGCCGCGGCGCCGATTGACCGCTGCCGACGAATCCCGACTGCTGGCTCAGGGATGGACGCATCCCGCGTCCACCGACGCGCCCGACGGGGATCCCGAACTCGACATGGGCGACGTACCCGCGCTCGTCGTCGAGAAGGCGGCGCGCTGGGCCGATCAGCTGGCCTCGATGGCGGTGTCGGTCCTGCGGGACACCTGGGACGTGCCACACCCCGCATTCCTTGCCCTGCACCATCTCGGGGGCGATCCCGAACCGGCAGCGGATCCGGCCGTCACCCCCGTCCGGACACCGCTCGACCGGCACGTGTCGATCCGCCCCCGCGACACCGCGCACCTGCGCGAGGTGATCGCGCACACCCTGACCGACATCTACGGGCAGGCGCCGGAACTGGACGCGGACGGTGACGTGGTCCTGCGCTTCGGCTCCGCACTCGCACTCGTCATCGCGAACGAGAGCACACACGAGGTGCAGCTGTGGGCGCCCCTGGTCCGCGATATCAGTGGCCGCACACGAGCATCCGAACTCATCACCGACCTCAATCGGCGCTGGCCGTATCTCCGCTTCGCCCTCTTCGAGGATCGGCTGCGCGTCATGATCGACATGCTCGCCGACCCGTTCGTCCCGCAGCACCTCGCCGACATGGTCGAGCACCTGTCGGACTTCCTCGGAGGCGTCGACGAAGAGTTCGCGGCGCATTTCGGCGGCGTGCTGCACTTCCCGCCCGCCGAACCGGCCACGGCACCCGAGACATCGGGCACCGACACGGTTCCCGAGGCATTCGTGCCGGAACCAGAGCCGGGGAGCCCGCCCGAACAGATGGAACTGTTCGACGACCCGGTCCAGCCGTCGCTGTTCGACGACCCCGACGAACTGCGGTAACAGCGGCGCACCGCAGGAGCTGGGATCAGCAGGGGCTCGGCTCTCCGATCTTCACGACGGACAGCACGGCCTCCGCCTCGCCGACGGGCGCTCCCACGGACGGCTGCTGACCGACGACGATCCAGTTCGCGTCGAGTACCTGCTTGCGGCCCTTGCCGGACGCGTCGGCGCTGCGGGAGAAGAACACACCGTTCGCCTGAATGAGATCCTGCGCGTCCTGCAGGTTCATGCACATCACGTCCGGCATGAGCACCCGTGTCGGCGCTGGGGCCGGAGGCGCCACGGGAGTGGACAGTGTGACCTCCGGCGACACGACCGCGGCGGGTGGCGCGGAAACACGGGGTGCCGGAGCGACGACCGACGTCGTCGTAGTGGCGGCCATGGTCGTGGCCGTGGTCGACGTTGCAGACGCGGAACTCGTTTCCCCCGAACCACATCCAGCAAGTACACCGATCACCACTGCGCCTACGCCGACGGCAGTCGACCGCACGAGAACACTCTTCGAAGAAATGACAGCCACTTGAGACTCCCCCAGTAACCGGCCCCCTGCCGGACATCGTATGAACCGCGAGAGCGTACATCACCGGCCGCACCGAAACCACCCAAAACCGACCGATCGGTCACCTAGAGGCTGCGGTGTCTGTAAGAATCACCCGACCGCCCCGGCGGGAAACACCCACCAGACGAGGAGACCTTTCCATGAAGACCCGGTACACGTTCGCCGTGATCGGCTGTGCCGCAATCACACTCTGCGCACCCGCGGCGGCGCAGGCAACAACGATCCACGACTTCCTTCCCGCCCCGGTCGCCTCCGTGGTGCCGCAGTTCATCGCCGACGCCGTGCAGCCGTTGTTGCCCCCGGCCCCCGGTACGCCGATGCGCCCCAGCACCATCCACGACTTTCTGCCGCTGGAGATCGCCAATATGATCCCCACAGGATCCGCCGATGCGCTCCGCCCTGTCCTGCCGCCGGTTCCAGGTCATGTCGTCGGCGCTCCCGTGCCGGCACCGGCACCACCCGCCCCGGCTCCTGCTCCTTCCCCTGCTCCCGCGCCCGCGCCCGCGCCCGCGCCCCAGGCCAGTCCGCGCGTGGCTCCGGCACCCGCGCCGGCTCCCGCGCCGCGAGCCGGCTACAAGAACTGCACCGAGGCGCGCAATGCCGGTGTCACTCCGATCTACCGCGGCCAGGCCGGATATGCGCCACACCTGGATCGCGACAACGACGGAATCGCCTGCGAATAGTCCGCATCCGTCCCGCGCGCGAATCGGCCTCCCGCGCGCACAATTGCGCGGGCGGCAGACGAACTTGCGCGCAGGACGGAACCCGGACCGTCAGGCACCACTCTCGGTCGGGGTGATCACGATGTTGATCGGACACTCCTCCGGGTAGTCGCCGCGGAACAGTTCGATCCCGCACTCGATCCGATCGAAGCCGAGGACGTGGGTTCACATGCGGCTGAGCGGGAATCGGCCGGACACGACAGTTCCCGCCGCCTGCTGATAGGCCTGCACATTCGACCCGCCGCACCGGATCAGCCGGATGTTCTCGAGCGTGACGGACGATCTCGAGCGCGTCGAGCAGCGGACCGGTGGCGTGCGGCGAGGTGTCGAGCACGAAGTCAACTCTGCGGACGCCGGTCGTCTGCCGGGCGACCTCCCGTAGATCCTCGGTCTCGACGTCCACGACCACGTCGGCACCGAATTCCGTTGCGAGGCCCAGCTTGTGCCGGTCCCGTGACAGACCGGTAGCGAGGATGTCGTGACGATCGCGACGCGGCCGTCGAGGGGCGGTGTGCTCATCGAGGTTCCCTCGGCAGCCCGAGGATCTGCTCGGCGATGACGCTGAGCTGGATCTCGAGCGTGCCGCCGCCGATGAGCAGCGACGGCGTCGACAGGTACGCCTTGGCCGCCCGTCCTCCACCCGCCACACCGGGACCCAGGCTGCCGACGGCGGCCTCAGGCCCGAACCACTCGAATACCTGCGCGGCGGCGTCGGTGATGTGCCGCGCGGACGCCGCCTTGAGTGCGCTGGCCTCGACCCCCGGATTCAGGCCCGACAGCCGCTTGAGGATGCTCCGGTGCGCGAGGGCATCGAGAGCGCCTGTCCCGGAGGTGATCCGGCCGAGCGCGGGCAGTGCCGCGGACCGGGCAGCAGGGTCGAGAGCACGGACAACCTCGACCGGATCGAAGCGGTGGCCACCGGCGACCGGGGTGGTGCCCATCGCTACCCGCTCGTTCGCGAGCGTCGTGCGGGCCACCTTCCAGCCTTCCCCCGGCGTGCCGACGAGGTCGGCGTCGGGCACGAACACTCCGTCGAGCGTGACCTCGTTGAACATGCTGTCGCCATTGGCCTCCCGCAACGGCCGCACCTCCACGCCCGGCGCCGACATGTCGACGAGGAAGAAGCTGATGCCCCGATGCTTGGGCACGTCGCGATCGGTGCGGGCCAGGCAGATTCCCCAGTGTGCCTCGTGCGCCTTGGAGTTCCACACCTTCCGGCCGTCGATCCGCCAGCCGCCGTCCACCGTGGTGGCGAACGTCGTGAGCGACGCCAGGTCGGAGCCGGCACCGGGCTCGGAGAACAACTGGCACCACACGATCTCGCCGCGCAGGGTCGGCGCGACGAGCCGCTCCATCTGGTCTTCGGTTCCGTACTGCAGGATCGACGGTAGCGCCCACTCGCCGATGACAGTGGTGGGCTGGGCCATCCCCGCGCGGTCGAACTCCTCGGCGATGACGAGCTGTCCGGCGGTGTCCGCACCCAGCCCGTACGGAGCGGGATAGTGCGGCGCCACCAGACCACGGTCGGCCAGCAACACCCGTGCCGACAGCGGATCCAGCGCGGCCGCCGCCGCGATCGTCGCGGCCACCCCGGCCCGGAATTCCGGACGATCCTCGATGCCGAGAGCCGCACGACGCTCCGTCGTGAGCGCCAGTTCGCCGGCGCGCCGGGCCCACTCGTCCTGTGCACCACCGAGTGCCAGCAGGCTCACTGCCCGCCTCCAGTACAGGTGAATGTCGTGTTCCCACGTGTTGCCGATGCCGCCGAGCAGCGTCAGGCTGTCCAGGACCATGTCGACGGCCTCGCGCCGACACACCGTCGCGGTTCGCGCCGCCGCGAGTGCCAGCTGTTGCGGGTCGCCGCCGTCCGCGGCCATCGCCGCATCCCACACCGAACTGGTCATCACCTCGAGTCGGATGAACAGTTGGGCGCACTTGTGTTTGATCGCCTGGAACGAGCCGATCGGTCGTCCGAACTGCTCGCGGATCTTCGCGTACGCCAGGCTCGTCTCCTGTGCCCATCGGGCGATGCCGACGGCCTCGGCGCACTGCAGGACGGCTGCGAGCGACTCCACCTCCTCGGGTAACGCGCCGAGGATGTGGTCGGCGGGAATCCTGGCCTCCGACAGATGGATCCGTCCGATGTCGCGGGTGAGATCGACGCCCTCTGCGGGGGTTCGGTCGATCCCGGCGGCGTCGGCGGGGAGCACGAACCACACCGGCGTCTCACCGCACTGGCCCGCCAGCACCAGGATGTCTGCACCGACGGCGCCCAGGATCGGAACCGTGGTCCCGGAAGCGATCACTTCGTCGCCGTCCCCCTCGAGCGTCACGGTTCCGGGTTCGAGAGCGCACGCACCGATCGCGCCCGCTGCGAAGCGCGGCAGCAATGCCTTGCGCGCCGCGTCGGTGCCGTGCGCCTGGATCACGGCGCTCGCGGTGACCGTCGGCAGCAGCGGGCCCGGAATCAGCCCGTGCCCCGATTGTTCGAGGGCAACGGTCAGTTCGAGGAGACCGGCGCCGGCACCGCCGAATTCCTCGGCGATGTGCAGGGACGGAATACCCATCCCCACCAACTGGCCCCAGTGGGCGGGTCGCTCCCCTCTCCCGAGTTCCGCGATCTGCAGACGAGTCTGCTCGACGGGCGTGGTCCGCGCGGCGAACCGTGCGAGGGAGTCGGCAAGCGCGTCGTGGTCGGCTCCGATACCGATCGGCATGTCCGATCAACCTTTCAGTTTCAACACCTTGCGGGCGTTCTCGTGGAGGAACTTGGGCCAGACGTCGGCGTTCAACGGCACGTTCGGCATGTCGCCGAAGATCCGGTCCAGCGTCAGTCCGGCCGGGAAGTACCCGGCATAGATGATCTTGTCGGCGCCGCGGGTGTTGGCGTAGTCGACGATCGCCTGCGGGTAGTGCTTGGGCGCGAACGCGGACGTCGAGTAGTAGAGGTTGGGCCACTTGAGCATCAGTTTGATCGCCAGGTCCTCCCACGGCTCGCAGCCGTGCCGCGTGACGAACACCAGGTCCGGGAAGTCGAACATCACGTCGTCGATCAGTTCGACGTGCTGCACCGCGGACTTGACCCGCGGTCCGGCGATCCCGGCACACGCGAAGATCGGGATGTCGAGTTCGACGCACTTGGCGTAGATCGGGTACATCTGCGGCGCGTTGAGCGCCACCTGCGGGAACGTACCCGCCGCAAACGAACTCACCGAGACGATGCCGAACTCCTCGTACTCGCGCGTCATCCGCGTCAGCGTGCCCATGATGTCGTTGGGGTCCACCGCGGAGCCCTGCGGAACGAACCGGTCCGGGAAGGACTTGATTGCGCGTTGCCCCGACTCCTTGGCCATGCTGACCATGCCGATCTCGATGCCGTGCTTGTCCATCGCCCGCAGCGTCGCCGAGATCGGATCGTCGGTGTCGAGGTCGTCCGGCACGCCCTTGAACATGTACTGGGCGGGCATGCTGAACTCGTCGCGGCTCTCCCGGTCCTTGGTCTGACGCGTGATGAATGCGTACTCGTCGTACCCGGCCTCGCGAAACCCGATGTGGGTGTCGATGATCGGGATTCCGTCGTAGGGTGTCATATGCTCTGCTCCTTCGGGATCGGCCTGCCATTCAGATCACGGACCGTGATGCTTTCACGATCGAGGATGTCCAGGCTCGCCTCGACGTTTCCGGTGTAGTGCGGTGCGGCGTCGCACAACCACGTCACCGCCTCGACCATTTCCTCGAGCGACTCGGGCACGAACCACTTGGAACCGACCATGTTCGACGCCACCGACAGCGCCCCCGCCGTCGCGACGGCCGAGCGTGGGCGCACCGCGTTGACACGGATCCCGGTCCCGTTCAGTTCGGCGGCCAGCCCCGCTGTCATCCGATCCTGGGCGGCCTTGCTCATGCCGTAGAGCGTCGTGCCGTGGATGTCGGCATCCAGGGTGGTCTCCCCCGCGGGGAGCGCTTCGACGGGCCGGATCCGCGCGGTGCCGCTGGTGATGTTGACGATCCACCCCGCGCCGCGCTCACGCATGCCGGGGATCACCCGCTGCGCGAGGTCCAGCGGCGCATGGACGTTCACCTCGAACGTCAGGTGCGCGCGCTTGGACGGGTAATCCCGCAGCGGCTGGAAGATCGCCGCCGCCGCGTTGTTGACGAGGATGTCGATCGGTCCGCCCAGCGCCGTCTCCGCCTCCGCCTCCGGGACGATCCGCGCACGGGAGTCCGCATCCTCGAGCGCGGCCGGCACGATCGCGACCGTGCCACCGGCCTGGCGGATCAGCTGCGCGGTCTCGGCCAGCGTGCCCTCGAACCCGCGATCGGGTTCGTCGACCGTGCGGGCCACGATCGCGACGGCCGCGCCCTCCGCCGCCAGCCGCTGCGCGATGCCCGCACCGATGCCGCGGCTGGCACCGGTGACGATCGCCCGCCGTCCCCCCAGTCGGCCCGTCATACGCCGAGCTCCGCCTCGAGCTGCTTGGCGAAGGACTCACGCAGCAGGACGTCGTTCGGCTCGTCCGGCAGCTCGGTGAGCGGCTGGGCGACCTCGGACGGCGTGGGGCCGTACTTCACCGCCAGCGGGGCCAGCGCGTCCAGGTCGAAGTCGTACAACTCGGCAGCGTTCGCCGCGAACAGCTTCCGCAGCTCGGTCTCGTCGACGTCGTGCATCACCTGACGGATGCACTCGCGCGTGAACGGGTACGTGCCCTCGTTGTGCGGGTAGTCGCTGCCCCACATGAACTTGCCCTCGCCGAGCGTGTCGCGCGACGCCATGTCCTGCGCCGACGGCATCGTCGCACCGACCCACACATTGCGCCGGAAGTACTCGCTCGGACGCAACGGAAGCTGCTCGTCCTCGCTGTAGAACAGCTCGCCGATCCGGCCGGTGCGCTTGACCCGCAGGTCCACCGTGTCGAGCTGACGCATCAGATCCGGCGCCCACGCACAACCCTGCTCGGACACCGCGAACTTGAGCTTCGGGAACCGCTCGAAGACACCCGAGAGGATCATCTGCACCAGCGGACGCATCGAGTAGAAGCCGACCTCGTTGATGTAGAGCAGTGACGACGTCTTGTAGCGGCCGTAGTCCGGCAGACCGGTGCCGGCATGGCTGTTCACCGGGACGCCGAGGTCCTCGCAGACCTTCCACAACCGGTCGTACTCGGGGTCGTACAGCGGCTTGACCCACTTGATGTCGGGCGCCAGGTTCGGCAGCAGGATGCCGCCGCGCAGTCCGTTCTCCTTGACCCACTCGACGTCCTTGATCGCCTCGTCGACGTCGTTGAGGAACACCTGCGCAACGCCGGCACGCTGGGCGGGAGCGTCGTTGCAGAAGTCCTTCAGCCAGCGGTTGTGGGCGCGCACGCCCGCGAGACGCTTGCCGAAGTCCTCGGCCCGCGGCGGACCCGCCAGCACGGCGGCACTCGGGAAGAACGGGGGCACCGTGTTGGGGAACAGCACCTCACCGACCGTGCCGTCACCCTGCGTCTCGCGCAGTCGACGCTCGTTGTCCCAGTTACGGGTTCGGCCGTCGTCGACGAGGTCACGGTAGGGGTTCTTGTACTTTCCGCGCCACGCGTCGAACTCCTCGCGCCACGTCGATTCGAGGTACGAGCGGTAGGTGGCATGGTCGGCACCGGCATGACTGTCAGCCGAGATGAGGATGTAGGGCGTTTCATTCGTCACGATGGACACTCCTGATGAAACTACTCGATGTGAAACCGTGTTCTATACGATTGCCTTCGAGATTAGCGAGGTAGATGCAAATGTCAAGCGGAAGTCTCACGGTTATCTAGAACACAGTTACACATCGGGGAATCTCCGGGATCGCGGGCCCCGGAGAACGCGACGAGCCCCCGACTCGGAAGTCGGGGGCTCGGGTACGAGCGGACTCTGCGCAGGCGGCAATGGCGCCTACATATGCGCTACGTCTGCGGCGCGACGAACTTGGCCGCGAACGCGTGGATGCTCGCCACCACGTGATCGAGTTCCTCGTCCGTCGTGCCGTGGCTCATCCCGAGGGACATACCGCGCTCGAACACCTCGTCCGCGAACGGCAGGCCGTCCTCGGGAATGCGGTACTCGACATTGCGCATCATCGGGTGGCGAGTGACATTGCCACTCCACACCGTTCGGGTGTCGATACCCGCACCCTCGAGCGACTCCTGCAGGTCCGAGCGCTCGAACCCGGCGTCCTCGCGGATCGTGACGGGGTAGCACAGCCACGCGGTATAGAAGCCCTGGAGCGGCTTGGGGAGACGGAACAGCGACGGGTAGGCGCCGAAGGCCGCGGTGAACGCGTCGAAGATCTCGTGGCGGCGCTTGTAGTTCACGTCGAGCTTGCTCAGCTGGACCAGGCCGAACGCGGAGCCCAGCTCGGACGGCTCGAAGTTCCAGGGCAGGACGTCGAAGATGAAGTCGTTGTCGTACGCGACGCCGTCGAGACTCTCGCGGAACACGCGTCCGGTCCGCGCCTGCTCGGACCCGAACAGGTGTGGCTCGGATCGGCGACCCCAGCGCCGCAGCATGAGGCCCTTGTCGCGCAGCTTCTCGTCGTCGAGGCACACCATGCCACCGTTGCCGGCACACGTGATGATGTGCGACATCGCGAAGCTGGTGACGGTGATGTCGGACCGCGAACCGGTCTTGGTGCCGTTGAGGGTCGTTCCGATGCAGTCGCACGAATCCTCGATGACCCTGAGGTCGTGACGGTCGGCGACCTCGCGGATGGCGTCCCAGTCGGGGGCATTGCCCGCCAGGTTCGGGACCAGGATCGCCTTGGTCTTGTCGGTGATCAACGCCTCGATCTTGGACGCATCGACGTTGTAGGTGTCCGGCTCGACGTCGACGAACACCGGAATCCACCCACCGCGGACGATCGGCGAGACGTCGGTGGAGAACGTCAGCGGCGAGGTGATCACCTCGGAGCCCTTGGGCAGGTCGAGCAGTTCGAGCGCCAGGTACAGCGCGGACGAACCCGAGTTGCACATCAGGCCGAGCTTCTTGCCGTAGAGGTCGGCGACCCTGCGCTCCATCTCGGCAACGTTCTTGCCGATCTTGAGAGCGAACGGGCCTCCCCGCAGAACCTCGAGACACGCATTGATCTCGGCGTCATCGTGAACACTTCGGGCGTAGACAACCCTGGTCATGGGATCTCCTCGTTTGATTTCTCGAAAGGTGTCCGGCGGTGTCAGGTTTCGGCACCTCGCACCCCTCGTGTGGCGATCGCAGCGCGCGATGCCGCGGAAGACCCTGCGCACCTCCAGCATTCGCACAGGCTGAGGTGACGGCTCCGGCAGCAGACCCGGGCTCACGAAGACCACCTTGATATCCGAATGGCGCTCATTGAACGTTCATTCAGGCCGAATATAGAACGGCTGCCCGAACCAGTCAAGAACGAACGCAATTGAGCCGAGGAGGAGCGGAGGCGCCGGTAACGGCACTCGCGGCCCCCTCCTTTTGACCGGCCGCACCGGGCAGCACTATGGTTTGAATGATTGTTCAATACGAAAGGAACACGCGTGCCCGAAGCCCCCGACAGGAGGTCCGAAATACTCGACGCCGCCGCCGTCCTCTTCGCCGCGCGCGGGATCCCCGGAACCTCGATGCGCGAGATCGGTGACGAGGTCGGCATCAATGCGGGCGCGCTCTACCACTACTTCCGGTCGAAGGGCGCCATCGTCAACGAACTGGTCACAGTGTTCCTCTCGGACCTCCTCGCGAACTATCGGGCGACCGGCCTCGAGCAGCTCGAGCCGCGCGCCCGACTGAAGGCGATCGTCGACGTCTCCCTGACGATGGGCGCCGCCCGCCCCGACGCGACGAAGGTCTATCACGCCGAGTTCCCCAACCTGCGCAAGCTGCGCGACTTCACCGAAGCCAACGCGCTCGCCGACGAGATCCAGACGATCTGGCTCGACGCCATCGAGGCAGGCAAGGACGCAGGCGTTCTCCGAAAGGACGTCCCCTCCAGGGTGTTCCACCGGTTCCTTCGAGATTCGGTGTGGTTCACCGTCTACTGGCGCCGGCCGGACGACCCCTACACTCTCGGCGAGCTCTCCGGCGACTGCATGTCCGTATTCCTCGACGGCATGGCTGCGCGCCCCGAGCGCTGAACGTTTTTCCCACTCCACCAATCGGCGTCATCATGGACGTGGTCACCGCCGAGCAGGCCAAGATCGCCGAGGACGCCGGCGCTGTCGCGGTCATGGCGCTCGAGCGTGTGCCCGCCG
>NZ_QQAT01000030.1:0-56813 GCF_003350365.1 Rhodococcus sp. AG1013 | reverse complement strand
TACCCGGATCGCAACGACGCCGAGTACATGCAGCACACCATGGCCTACAAGGTGGGCGACGGTCTGCTCTCCGACATCCGTCTCGACTACAAGCCAGTGGTCCAGACCCGCTACGAGCCCATGGAGCGTAAGTACTGATGTCCGCACCTGTCATGGACAAGGACGCACCCGCGCTGCCGCCCGTTCCCGAGGGCGCCGTCATGGTCACCCTCAAGATCGCCCGGTTCAACCCGGAGGACGGCGAAGGCCAGCGCTGGGAGAGCTTCCAGGTCCCCACTCTGCCGACCGATCGTCTGCTGAACCTGCTGCTGTACGTGAAGGGCTACCTGGACGGCACCCTGACGTTCCGTCGCTCCTGCGCGCACGGCGTGTGCGGCAGCGACGCGATGCGGATCAACGGCGTCAACCGTCTGGCCTGCAAGGTCCTGATGCGCGACATGCTGCCCAAGGACGGCTCGCCGATCACGATCACCGTCGAGCCCATCAAGGGTCTGCCGGTGGAGAAGGATCTACTGGTCGACATGGAGCCCTTCTTCGACGCGTTCCGCGCCGTGAAGCCGTTCCTCATGACCTCGGGCAACGAGCCGACCCGCGAGCGCATCCAGTCGCAGGCGGACCGTGCACGCTTCGATGACACCACCAAGTGCATCCTGTGTGCCTGCTGCACCACGTCGTGCCCGGTGTACTGGAGCGACGGCAGCTACTTCGGCCCGGCCGCGATCGTGAACGCGCACCGCTTCATCTTCGACAGCCGTGACGAGGGCGCCGCCGAGCGTCTCGACATCCTGAACGACAAGGAAGGCGTGTGGCGCTGCCGCACCACCTTCAACTGCACCGACGCGTGCCCCCGTGGCATCCAGGTGACGAAGGCCATCCAGGAAGTCAAGCGCGCACTGCTGTTCGCCCGCCAGTGATGTTCCGGTAAGCCACGCACCACCCGTTCTGCGCACTTGCCGCTGTTCCCGACCAGTTCGGGGCAGCGGTGAGTGCGCAGAACGCGTTTGGGGGGGCGCGTAGTGTGTGAAGACGCTGCGACACGCCAGTGACCGGCCTCACAGCGACACGCTGGGTCTACTTCCATACCCTGGACTCTCGTTATGACTGCTCTCGACAAGACTGCGCGACGGCGTCTGCTGCTGACCGCCACAGCCGCCACGCTCGCCTTCGGCGCCGGGGCCGCCCCCGCCGCCGCTCTTCCCGCGGCAGCGCAGCAACCGTTGGCAGCCGACGTGGACCCCTCGCCCACCACCACTCCCCCGTTCAGCACCCCGAGCACCGACAGCTGCCCGCACCGGCAGTCACCACCGCCGGCGATCGATCTGTCCGAGGTGCCGCGCCCCGGCGAGTCGGCGCCCGCTCCCGTCCCGGTGCCGGACGACCCCGTCGGCGGCGACGCGCTCGGCAACTGCGGCATCGTCACTGCCCCGGGCACCCCGCCTCTGCCCGCGGACCTGTCCGCGACCGGCTGGATCCTGTCGGACCTCGACACCGGCCAGGTACTCGCCGCGAAGGACCCGCACGGCCGCTACCGGCCGGCGAGTACGATCAAGATCCTGTTGTCGCTGGTCGCCCTCGACGAACTCGATCTCGACAAGACCGTCGTCGCGGACGCGACCGCTGCCGCTACGGAGGGCAGCTCGGTGGGCCTCGGCGCCGGCGGCACCTACACGAACCACCAGCTGATGCAGGGCCTCGTGATGCGCTCCGGCAACGATGCCGCCCACGCCCTCGCTGCACAGCTCGGGGGCGACGAGGCCACCGTCGCCAAGATGAACGCCAAGGCACAGTCCCTGGGCGCGTTGGACACCCGGACGGCGTCGGTCTCGGGCCTGGACGGTCCCGGCATGTCGACGTCGCCGTACGACCTCGCGCTGTTCTTCCGTGCGGCGATGCAGAACCCGACGTTCGCGCAGCTGATCTCCACCGACGAGGTGATGTTCCCCGGGCACCCGGCAGACCCGACTGTGCCCGACAGCAAGCCGGTCGAGCCCTACCCGATCTACAACGACAACCTGCTGCTCGCCAACTACGCGGGGGCACTCGGCGGCAAGACCGGTTACACCGACGACGCCCGCCAGACGTTCGTGGGCGGCGCCGATCGCGACGGGCGGCGGCTGGCGGTCACGCTGATGGCCGCCGACGTGCTGCCCATCCGTCCGTGGGAGCAGGCCGCACGGCTGCTCGACTACGGCTATGCCCTCGATCCCGACACTTCCGTGGGCGCACTCGTGGATCCGATGTCCGCGACCGACGGCTCGGCGGTGGCCGTCGCGGGACCGGACAGCTCCGACGCCGGCGGTATGGATCTGGCATCCGGATCGGATCTGCCGAACAAGGACGTCGCCGGTCGGGTCGCGGTGGGGATCGTCGGATCGGGCGTGATCATCGGGCTCCTCGGCTGGGCCCGCGCGCTCACCCGCCGCCGGCGCCGCTGAGCGTCGGTCAGTCCCCCCGGCGCTTCCACAGGCCGGCCAGGCCGATGGCGGCGAGCGCGCCGGCGCCGGTGAACGCGAGCGCCTCCTTCACCGTCGGGCCCGCCCGCAGTTGCACGCGCGGGCGGATGACCGCCGAGTCCGGCGGCGGCACGAACGCGTTCTCGAGGTTCTCCCGCGCGGTCGCCGCCCACGCGGTCGCGAAGAGGATCAGGCGCGCGGTGAGATTGCTGAACACGAGCAGGCCGAGGATCGGTCCGAACGCGATACCGGCCGGCCCCTGACTGACAGCCGCCAGATAGAGCGCTCCGACCTGTCGGAAGATCTCGAACACGATCGCGGCGGCGAAGGCGGCCCGGGCGGCGCTGCGCAGCGTCACCGGTTCGCGGGGCAGGCGCGCGATCACCCAGGTCAGCACGGCCCACGTCGCGAGCAGACCGATCACGAGCGACACGATCCGCACCGCCACCCCGACACCGGTGATGTTCTCCGCGCCGAGCCATTCGACGACCTTGCCCGACAGGGGCCCGTTGCTGAGAGCGGACAGTCCGAACGACACGAGCATCGTCAGGCCCAGCCCGAGGAGGGCCGCGAGATCCTTCAACTTGGTGACGATGAAGTTCCCGGACTCGTGGGTGGTCTCCCACATCGCGGTCAGCGCGTCGCGCAGGTTCGCCATCCACCCGAGTCCCGCGTAGGCGGCACCGAGCAGACCGAGCACACCGACACCGGTACGCGCCGAGATGGCCGAGTCGATCAGGGAGTTGACGGTGTCGCCGAGCCCGCCCGGCATGTTCTTGCTGACCTGGTCCTGGATGTCGGTGATCCAGTCGGGATTACCGGCGAGCACGAAGCCCGCGACGGCGAACGCCACCATCAGGATCGGCACGATCGCAAGGATCGTGAAGTACGTGATCCCGGCGGCGTAGTAGTCGCCCTTCTGCTGCTGATAGCGCCCGCCCGCGCGAACGAGGTGATCCAGCCACGGCCGCGCCGCTCGCTGCCTGTCGAGAAAGCTCGGCGCCTCGTCCGTCATGTGCAGATCTACCCCTTACTGGTAAGGAATCCCACCTTCTCATAGACCTGGCCGAGTGTCCGGGCAGCAACTTCACGGGCCCGATCGGCGCCGGCGGCGAGGATCCGATCCAGCTCGGTCCGGTCGGACAGGTACCCGTCGACCTTCGCGCGCAGCGGGGTGACGAAGTCGGCGAGGACCTCGGCGGTGTCGGACTTGAGGTCGCCGTAGCCCTTGCCCTCGTACCCGGCGACCAGATCGTCGATGCTCTTTCCCGACAACGCCGACTGAATGGTGAGCAGGTTGCTCACGCCCGGCTTGTTCGCCTGATCGAAGCGGATCTCGCGCTCGTTGTCGGTGACCGCGGACTTTATCTTCTTGGCCGAGATCTTGGGGTCGTCGAGCAGGTTGATCAGGCCGGCCGGGGTGGGCCCGGACTTGCTCATCTTCGACGTCGGGTCCTGCAGGTCGTAGATCTTCGCGGTGCCCTTGATGATCTGCGGCTCCGGAATCACGAACGTCTTGCCGAAGCGGGTGTTGAAGCGGCCGGCGAGGTCGCGCGCGAGTTCGAGGTGCTGACGCTGGTCCTCGCCCACCGGCACGCGCTGCGGGCGGTAGAGCAGGATGTCGGCGGCCATCAGGACCGGGTACGTGAACAGACCCACGCTCGCGTGGTCACTGCCCTGCCGCGCCGACTTGTCCTTGAACTGCGTCATGCGGCTGGCCTCACCGAAACCGGTGATGCAGTTGAGCACCCACGCCAGCTCGGCGTGCTGCGGCACCTGACTCTGCACGAACAGCGTCGACCGCTCGGGGTCGATGCCCAGGGCCAGCAGCTGCGCGACGGCCCGCAGGGTGCGCATGCGCAGTTCCTTGGGGTCCTGCGGCACGGTGATCGCGTGCATGTCGGGGATGAAGTAGAACGCGTCGAACTCGTCCTGCAGGGGCACCCACTGCTGCAGCGCACCGAGGAAATTGCCGAGGTGGAAGGAGTCGGCGGTCGGCTGGATGCCCGACAGGACGCGAGGCTTCGCGGTCGGAGGGGTCGCGGTGTTCTCTGCAGTGCTCGACATAATCCCCGATACTTTCACGCGTGCGGATCGGCGATGCGAGGGAGGTGCACGCCGACGGCCAGGCATCGGTCGACCACAGCGTCGGCATGGCCGGGCCGCACCTGCAACACGATCGACCCCGGCATATCGCCCACGGCTTCCGCGAACCAGGCCAGCTCCGAGACCTGCTCTCCCAGCAGCGCGTCGGCGTCGAGGACGAACACCACGGGGTCGGGTCCGACGGTGTCGCCGATCTCGCCGAGGCACTCGTCGAACGCGTCCTTGTTGCGGCCGAAGTAGTACGGGAACTGCAGTGCGGCCGCAAACTCGTCGAACAGCGCCGGCACGGTCGACATCCGTCGTCCGCGCACGTGCCGCACCGGACGCCCGGCCGCGCGCAGGTCCTCCTCGATACCCGCCGCCCGGCCCCGATCCGTCACCAGCAGGGACAGTCCGCGCGGGAACCCGGGTGTCATCACAGCGTCCTCGTCATCAGCGCATCCTCACGAATGTTTCGTAATGGTCCGAGGTGTACCACGCGGAGCCGTCGTCACCGGTGATGATGCGTTCGGCGTCGCGACCCCGGCCGCTCTGCTTCCGGTTGACGTCCCACTCCTGGTAGCGGACCTTCTGACCGCTGTCGGACTTGCCGGGCAGCCGGCCCTCGTGATTGCCGAACACCCGCCCGCCCTGCGTGCCGGGCGCGTCGGCGGGCGGCCAGCCGCCGGCGTCGATCGCGGCCAGCGTGGTCCACACGTACTCGGGGACGGCGCTGTTCGCGGCCTTCTTCGCCGGGCTCGTGGTGGCGGTCGGGCTGGTGGTGGTCCTGGTACTGGTGGCAGGGGTGGTCTTGGTGCCGGACGCGGCGACGCTGCTCGTCACCGACGTGACCGAGGCTGCGGCCGGTGCCGTGTCGTCTCCCCCGCTCTGCGTCCCGAGGACGATCGCCACGGCGAGGCCGACGATCGCCACGAGCAGCGCCAGCAGCGAGTTCTTGGGCTTCGGTGACGCCATCAGCGGAACTGGACCGTGACGGGCGCGTGGTCCGACCAGCGCTCGGCGTACGTGGCGGCCCGCTCGACACGGGCCTCCTTCGCCCGCTCCGCCAGGCCCGGCGTAGTCAGGTGGTAGTCGATGCGCCAGCCCGCGTCGGTGTCGAACGCCTTGCCGCGGTACGACCACCACGAGTACGGGCCGTCGACCTCGGGGTGCAGCGTCCGCACGACGTCGACCCAGGCGCCGTCGGTGAGGAGGGCGTCGACCCAGGCGCGCTCGCCCGGCAGGAAACCGGACTTCTTGACGTTGCCCTTCCAGTTCTTGATGTCCCGCTCGGTGTGGGCGATGTTCCAGTCACCGCACACGAGAACCTCGCGTCCCGCCGCGGCGGACGACTCGGCGCTGCGGTTCAGGTGCGCCGCGAACGACGCCATGAAGCGTTCCTTCTGCTCCTGCTTGGGCGTCTCGGCCTCACCGGTGGGCAGATACAGGCTGCCGACGGTCAGGGTGTCGAAGTCGGCCTCGATGTAGCGCCCGGCGTCGGCGAACTCGTCGTCACCGAACCCGATCCGCACGGCGTCGGCGGCGCGACGGGACAGCACCGCGACACCGTTGCGGCCCTTCGCGGACGGCTCCGCGGAGGCGAGGTGCCAGCCGGCATCGAGCGCCGGCGCGAGGGTCTCGTGGAGCTGCTTGTCCGACGCGCGGGTCTCCTGCAGGCACACGACGTCCGCCTGCGAGCCCTCGAGCCACTCGAGCAACCCCTTGCGGGCGGCAGCGCGGACGCCGTTGACATTGACCGTGGTGATGATGTGTGGCACGAGGAGAACGGTAGCCGAGACGCCCGACGAACCGTTCTCCCGCGACAACCGGACCTATGCGGGTGCGTAGAGGTCCTCGATGACGTCCGCGTACTTGTCGTAGACGCTTCTCCGCTTGATCTTCAGGCTCGGCGTCAGTTCGCCGCTCTCCGCGGTCCATTCCGCCCCGAGCACCGCGTAGCGCTTGACCTGTTCCACGCGAGCAAGATCCGTATTGGCCAGTTCGACCGCGCCGTCGAGCTCGGCGATCACCTCGGGGTGGGTGGCGAGGTCGTTCAGGGAATCGAACGCGATGCCACGCGCGGTCGCCCACGCCGCTGCCGTCTCCTGGTCGAGCACGATCAGAGCGACGACGTAGGGCCGACGGTCCCCGTAGGCCAGAGCCTGCCCGACCAACGCGTGCTTGGTCAGTAGCGCCTCGACAGCGACCGGGGCGATGTTCTTCCCACCGGCGGTGATGATCAGATCCTTCTTCCGATCGACGATGTAGAGGTGCCCGTCCTCGTCGAGTCGACCCACGTCGCCGGAGTGCATCCATCCCTCGTCGTCGGTGACCGGGACAACGGATCCGTCGTCCTGGAGGTAGCCGGCGGACACGATCGGACCGCGCACGAGAATCTCACCGTCCTCGTCCAGCTTGATCTCGGTGCCGGGGATCGGGACACCGACCGAACCGAAACGGAAGTCCGTCTCGCTCGTCGAGGTGGCGACACCAGTGGTCTCGGTCATCCCCCATGCCTCGACGATCGCGATGCCCTGCCCCCGGAAATACTCCTGCACGTCCACCGGCAGCGGCGCAGCGGCGCTGCAAGCCCAGGTGACCTGGTCGAGCCCGACGTCCGCGAGCGACGAGCCCGGTCGCGCACGCAGTGCCGCTGCGAGCTTCTCCCAGATCCGGGGGACGCCGAAGACACTGGTCGGGCGCGTCTGACGGAGCACCCCGACCAACTGCCCCGGATCGGGACAGAACGTCACGTAGCCGGCCTTGTGGATGGCCATGTAGACCGACACCATGCGTTCGGCGATGTGCGCCAGCGGCAGGTAGCAGACGCTGCGGAAGTGCTCCGGAGTGGGCGCGGCTGCGTCCCTGGCCTCGGCGTTGGCGATCACGTTGCGGTGAGTCAGCAGCACGCCCTTGGGCACGCCTGTGGTCCCGGAGGTGTAGATCAGCGTGACGGGGTCGTCGGGGGTGATCTCACGCCAAACGGCCTCGAATGCGGTCGGGTCCGCCTCGTCCGTCACGACGTCTGGCCACGCAACGAATCGCGCGTCGTCGACCACGCATGCCTCGGGGTCGAGCACGACCACACGCTCGAGGTCGGGCAGCTGGTCGAGGACGGGCAGCCAACGATCGACCTCGGAGGCGCCTTCGAGCACCGCGACCGTCGCCCCACTGTGCTTGGCCAGGTAAGCGATCTGGGAGGACGGCATCGTGCCGTAGACCGTCGCCGGGAGCGCGCCGAGATGAACAACCGCCTGATCCGTCAGCCAGTGTTCAGGACGGCTGGACATCATGATGGCGACACGATCACCTTTCCGCACACCCAGACGTGACAGCCCCAGCGCGATCCGGGCGATGTTCGCCCGCGTCTCGCTCCAGCTCAGGACGTGTCCGTCGTGGGACAAGGCGGGCATGTCGCCGTACTGCTCGGCGTTGCGGTGGAGTAATTCGGGAATCGTCGACATTGCAGAGCCTTTCTGAGGTGCGGCCGGAGCCCGCTTCGGG
This sequence comes from Rhodococcus sp. AG1013, assembly GCF_003350365.1. Lineage (NCBI taxonomy): Bacteria > Bacillati > Actinomycetota > Actinomycetes > Mycobacteriales > Nocardiaceae > Rhodococcus > Rhodococcus sp. AG1013. Next base: position 48,771 of record NZ_QQAT01000030.1, on the reverse strand, counting down.
TCGGATCGAACGAAATGCATGCAAAGTGCGGTTCAACCGGCCGTGACGGACGGCTGAGCAGATCTGGCGCTCTCGCACCGGAGGTAGTCGGAACGTCGAACGAATCGGGTACGCAGCCAGTACGACAACGTCGACCGCGGCCACAGCAGGGTGTTGCGCCCGGTGACGGGATCCTGGTACCAGCTCTTGCATCCGCCGGCCTGCCACACCGTGGACGAGAGCCTGCCCTGGAGGAACTGGTTGAAGCGGTCCTGGGCGTCTCGCCGTACTTCGATGACGCCGCCTCGACCCGCGAACCGCAGGCACTTGATCATGTACTCGACCTGCGCCTCGATCATGAACACCTGGGAGTTGTGTCCCAGACCGGTGTTCGGGCCGCAGAGCAGGAACAGGTTCGGGAACCCCGACACCGTCGTACCCAGGTACGCCTCCGGCCCGGACGCCCACTCCGCGCCGAGTGGCACGCCGGCGCGCCCGCGGATCGGAACCCGTGTGAGGCTGTTCTGTGCGTCGAAGCCGGTGCCGAAGATGAGGACGTCGGCGTCGTATTCGGTTCCGTCCGTGGCGACCACGGACCGCGCTCGGACCTCCTCGACACCGGCGGTGACGACGTCGACGTGCGGCTTGGCGAGGGCCGGGTAGTAGTCGCTGGAGATGAGCAGACGCTTGCAGCCGATCTCGTAGTCGGGAGTGAGCTTTGCCCTCAGCTCGGGATCGCGGATCTGCTTCGCGAGGTGGGCCGAGGCCAGAGCCTTCGTGGGCCCCATCTTCGAGGAGTCCGAGACGAATCCCTTGGCTCGCTTCTCGTGGATCCAGAACAGGCGCGCGCGTCGATTCCATCGCTTGATCGGATTGCGGCGCATCTCTTCCCGCTCGTCATCGCTGAACGAGCGATTGACCTTGGGGACGATCCACGGGGCGGTCCGCTGGAAGAGTGCGAGCTTGGAGGTTCGGTCGACGATGGCCGGTACGAACTGGATCGCGCTGGCGCCGGTGCCGACGACGGCCACTCGCTTGCCGTTCAGGTCGCATGAATGGTCCCAGTGTGCCGAGTGGAACACCGGGCCCTGGAAGTTCTCGATACCCGGCAGGCTCGGGTACGACGCATGATGCAGAACCCCCATCGCGGACACCAGGAATCGCGCCCGAAATACCGAGCCGTCCTCCGCGCGGACCGTCCACGAGCCGGCCTGGTCGTCCCACTCGGCACCGGTCACCGTCGTACCGAAGCGAATTCGCTCGGTGATCCCGAGTTCCGCGCTGGTGGCCCGGAGATAGTCGAGGATCTCCTGTTGCGGCGCGAAGAGGTGACGCCAGCCCGGGTTCTGCTTGAACGAGAAGGAGTAGAGCGGCGACGGAATGTCGCAGGCGCACCCGGGGTAGGTGTTCTCACGCCACGTGCCGCCCACGTCGTCCGCCTGCTCGAGGACCAGGTAGTCGAGGCCGGCGCGGGAGATCATCGCTGCGGCCGCGAGGCCGGAGAACCCGGCGCCGAGAATGAGTACGTCTGTTCGTGTCGAGTCGCCGGACGTGTCGGCGGAAGTCACGGAGGTCATTGCTGTTCCTGTTCGAATTGCGGCCGCGATCGGACCCGCGCCCGTGGCGGGACAACCTGGCCGAGTGAGCGGTAGATGGCATCGACGAGAACCTGACCGCGCTGGTTGAGCAGCGGTCCTGGGCCCAGCTTGTTCATGGTGTAGCCGACTGTGAGCCCGAACTCGGGGTCTGCGAATCCGATCGAGCCACCCGAGCCGCAGTGGCCGAATGCGTGGTGTCCGATGCGCATGCTGTGGCCGTCGCCGAACTGTGCGCCGTCGCCCATGGACAGCATGAACCCGCCCCGGAACCGGGTCGGCATCAACAACGTCGCGTCGAAGCCGTCGGACGCCGATGCTCCCGGCACACGAGCCGATTCGCGACCACTGAGAGCCGCTGCGAGCGTGCGATTCCGAAGGATTCTCGCGTACAGCTGCGCGAGTCCCCTCCCGTTCGTGACACCGTTCGCTGCGGGGATCTCCGCTGCGCGTCCGGCGCGGGTGTTCACCCCGGTACGAGCCCAGTTTCCCGAGTTGAACAGGAAAAGGTTCGGGATCGAGCCACGCTGTCGGAGGGCCGCCTCGAGAAACGGTGTGGCGGTGGACTCCCCGGCGATACCGTCTGCGATCGGGGCAACGCGCGGCTCGATCTCCTCCGGCAGTCCGATCCAGAAGTCGAGTCCGTACGGTCGGGCGATCTCCGATGCGAAGAACCCGCCGACGGACGAGCCGGTGACGCGACGAACGACCTCACCGAGCACGTGACCGAACGTCACCGGGTGGTATCCGTGCTGGTCCCCGGGGCACCAGAACGGATCCTGGGCCGCGATGTGGCCGACCATGTACTCCCAGTCTTCGAGCGCGTTCGGCCGAAGCGACGCGCTGAGCACCGGTATGCCGGCCGAATGGTCGAGGAGCATTCCTATCGTGATGTCGCTCTTGCCGTTCGCAGCGAACTGCGGCCATACCTGCGCCACCGGCATGTCCTGACGAAGCTCGCCGGCCTGTTCCAGGAGGTGGATGCACAGTGCCACCGCGGCCTTCGTGCACGAGAACACGACACCGACCGTGTCCGATTCCCATCGGCGTCCTGTGTCAGGGTCGGCGACACCACCCCACAGGTCCACGACCGGCGTGCCGTCGACGAGGACGCACAGCGATGCACCCACTTCGCCGCGGTCAGCGAAGTTCCGTTCGAACTCCTCCGCCACCGCAGTGAAGGCCGGGGCGGCCACGCCGCTCACCGGTCCCGCTGTGCCGGCTCGATCGCAGTTCTTCAATGCGGCAGCTCCTTTCACGAGGGCGGGTGTGCCGGGTCAGCGGTAGAGGCCTTCGGTATTGATCCCCGCTCCCCCGTCGACCCGCAGTGACTGGCCGGTGATGGCGCCGGCCCCGGACGACATCAGGAACAACACCGACGCCACCACCTCGTCCACCTCGACCAGGCGCTTCATCGCGACGTTCCGCAGTACCCGATCACGGGTGTCCTCCGACATCGAGAGAACCTTGGGGGTCGCAACAAGTCCGGGGACGATCGCGTTGACCCGGATACCGGAGTCGGCCCATTCGGCCGCAAGCGTGCGGACCAACCCGAGCACTCCAGCCTTGGCCGCCCCGTACGACACCTGACCGGGCAATCCGTCCAGGGCCCCCGTCGAGGAGAAGAGGACCAGATTCGCACGGTCACTCTCGGCCAGGGCCGAGTAGGCGGCCTGCGCCGTCCAGAACTGGGACAACAAGTTCGATTCGATGTCCCGACGGAAGGTACTCGGAGAGAAAGACTTCGCGCGGTGGACGGTTGCAACGCTTGCGGCGGCGCCGATCAGACAGTCCAACCCTCCGAGGAGCGATACCGCTCGTTCGACGGCACCCGCCGCGGCCGACTCGTCCGCGAGATCGGCTCCCAGGAGCGGGATCGCAGCGAGGTCGGCCGGCAATACCGTTCCCGGACGGTCGATTCCGACAACCGCACATCCGAGTTCGGCAAGGGAAGCAATCAGCGCGGCTCCGATGCCTCCGGCGGCGCCCGTGACCACCACCCTCATCCCGGAACTCGGGGCCACACGGGGACTGACTGTCGACAACTCCATGGCGGACTACCGCCTCTCTATCTACACAGACCGACTGGAATACGTTTGAAACCAACATCATTGGGTCGATCAATCGATCGACCACTCGAGTGCGCATCAAGTTACCCACGTCACTCGGCGTCCGTCAATGGGTCGACGGAGGGGTAGACAACCGCGCCGAACCGAAGCTAAAGTGAATTCACTTTACTAATGGAAGGTGGAACATGTACCAGACCCTGATCTACTCCGTCGCAGGTCCCGTAGCCACTATCACGTTCAACCGTCCGGATCGGCTGAACACCATCGTCCCGCCGATGCCCGACGAATTGCAGGACGCCATGACGAAGGCGAACCGGGATCCGGAGGTCAAGGTGGTCGTACTCCGCGGTGCCGGCCGATCATTCTGTGCGGGATACGATTTCAGTGGCGGATTCCGCCACTGGGACGACCAGCTGACGACCGACGGCAAGTGGGACGCCGGCAAGGACTTCGTGATGGCGACCGCACAGTCGGAGTCCCCCACCCAGAAGTTCATGAGCATCTGGCGCAGCCCGAAGCCGGTGATCGCCCAGATCCACGGTTGGTGCGTCGGCGGCGGTAGCGAGATGGCGCTCGGCGCCGACATCATCATCGCCTCCGAGGATGCCCGGATCGGTACCCCGTACGCGCGAATGTGGGGCTGCCACCTGTCCGGCATGTGGATCTACCGTCTCGGGCTGGCGAAGGCCAAGGAGTACGCTCTGACCGGCAAACCTGTCTCGGGCGTGGAGGCAGCGGAGATCGGACTCATCAACAAGGCGGTGCCGTTTGCGGAACTCGAATCCGAGGTTGCACGGCTGGCAGAGCAGCTCGCCAGCATCCCGGTCTCTCAGCTCTCCGCGATGAAGCTCATCGTCAACCAGGCCTACGAGAACATGGGCCTGGCCAGCACCCAGATGCTGGGACCGATCCTCGATGGCCTGATGCGCAACACCCCTGAGGCGCTGGAGTTCATCGAACTCGCCGAGACCCAGGGCGTCGGCGCCGTCACCACCCTGCGGGACACGCCGTTCGGCGACTACAGCACCGCACCCAAGGAAGAGCAGCCGGACCCGAACAATGTCATCATCGCCTGACAGAAGCACCTCCCCCGCACTGACGGCCCGAGGCGGAGCCACTCGACAGAGGCTCATCGAGGCCGCCCGCGCGGAACTGCTGGAGACGGGCGGAACCCTGGAGGTGGCGAAGGTCGCGACCCGCGCCGAGGCATCTCCAGGGTTGCTCTACCGATACTTCGGCGCAAAGGACGGCTTGGTCGCGGCGGTTGTGCACGAGTTCTACGACTCCTACGACACGGCAGTCTTCGCCATCGCGGTGTCTCCGGAACTCGGCTGGACCGAGCGTGAGCGCCTACGCCTGTCCCGGGAGATCGATTTCCTGTGCGAGGACCCTCTCGCGCCGATCATCGTGGGCAGGCGCCTGCGGGAGCCCTCCGCCGCACAGGCCGACGCGGAACGGCTCGCCGCGCAGATCGACATGGCCGCTCGCAACGTCGCGCACGCGCAACGCAGCGGTGAGGTCGATCCCGCGGTCGACGCACGACTCGTCTCGGCCGCATTCCTCGGAGCGTTTCGTGAACTCATGGCCGAGGCGATGAGCCGCGACGTCACTCCCTCACGTCAGGACTTGCTGGACACCATCTGGCGACTCGGCGCCAGCATCATCCCCAGCGCCTGATTACCCAGTCACATTCGCGCACAGACGTTTCCACCGGGTCCTTCTGTGCGCGAAGGAGCTGAAACTCCGAGCCGCGCATCGCGCGCATCCGAAGATTCTGCATGCCCCGGTCCACCTCGACCGCCGCACGAGGTCGCGCCGTGGCTGCGCGACCAGGAGGAAATATGGGAAACCTCGCACTCAATCTCGCGGCGAGTGCCGCGAACACCCCTGGGGCACCAGCCCTCCGCCTCGGCGACCTGACACTGGACTACGCGGCGGTCGACGCCGCCACGGCACGGGTTGCCGGATTGCTCCGGGACCGGGGAATCGGGCCTGGCGATGTTGTCGGGATCTGCCTGCCGAACATTCCGGCATTCGCCATCTGTTACTACGGCGTGCTCAGGGCCGGCGGTGTCGTCGTCCCGCTCAACCCGCTTCTGAAGGAGCGTGAACTGACGTACCACCTCGCCGACTCGGGTGCCAAGGTGCTCTTCGCGTGGGAAGACGTCGCAGAAACGGCCCGGGCCAGTTCCGCCGCTACCGGAACCGAACCGATCATCGTGACCGACAACGGGTTCGACCAACTTCTGGCACTGGCCACACCCGCGCCCCGCTACGAGGAACGCGACGACAACGACACCGCCGTCATCCTCTACACCTCCGGCACGACGGGCAGGCCCAAGGGCGCCGAGCTGACCCACGCGAACCTCGCCGCCAACTGCGACGTCGTGGCCGAGGTCCTGCTCAACCTCTCGCCGAGCGACGTGGTCCTGGGCGCGCTCCCGCTGTTCCACGTCTTCGGCCAAACCTTCGCACTGAACACGGTCGTGAAGGTCGGTGCCCTCCTCACGATGCTGCCCCGGTTCGACCCGACGGCGGCCCTCGAGGTCCTGGAACGAGACCGCGTCACGGTGTTCGAAGGTGTCCCCACGATGTACACCGCGTTGCTGCACCATCCCGACGGCAGGTCGTTCGACCTGTCCGGCCTCCGATTGTGCGTGTCCGGTGGTTCGGCGATGCCGGTCGAGGTGATGCGCGGTTTCGAGCAGGCCTTCGGCTGTACCGTGCTCGAGGGGTACGGACTTTCCGAAACCAGCCCGGTGGTCTCGTTCAACCTCCCCGATCGCGAACGCAAGGCCGGCTCGATCGGACTGCCGGTACCCGGCGTACAGATGCGCCTTGTCGACGACGCCGGACGCGAGGTGGGCGACGGCGAGGTCGGGGAGATCGCGATCCGCGGCCACAACGTGATGAAGGGGTACTGGGGCAATCCGTCCGCGACCGCCGAGGCGATCCCCGACGGCTGGTTCCGCACCGGAGATCTGGCCCGACGCGATACCGACGGCTACTACTTCATCGTCGACCGGAAGAAGGACCTCGTCATCCGGGGCGGATACAACGTCTATCCGCGAGAGATCGAGGAGGTGTTCTACGAGCACGGGGACGTCGCCGAGGTCGCCGTCATCGGCGTGCCCGACGCGAGACTCGGCGAGGAGGTGTGCGCGGTCGTGGCACTCCGGCCAGGCGGCACCGCGACGGCCGAGGACCTGGTCGAGTACTCGAAACACCGGGTCGCTGCCTACAAGTACCCGCGCCACGTGGTGCTCGTCGACGCCCTACCGAAGGGTGCGACGGGGAAGATCCTCAAGCGGGAAATCGTCGTATCCCCGCACGTCGGCTAGATTTTCCTTGCAGGACAACCGGAACCGGGTGGCGGTTCCCGTCGGAGGTGGAAGTGGCGAGAAACCTTGGGCTCGACGCCGGAGTCGATGTGGCCGAGCGGATCCGTATCGAGGCGGCTCGCCTTTTCCACCACCGCGGGTACGGCATGACCGCGATCCGCGACATCGCCGAAGCCGCCGAGATCTCGTCGTCGACGATGTATCACCACTATCGGAACAAGCAGGACGTGCTGTTCGCGATATCCCGCCAGTTCATGATCGATTTCAACGACGAACTCCTCCCGGTGCTCAGCGACCCGACACGTTCACATCGAGATCGACTGGACGATGCGATCAGGCTCCACCTGGCGATCAGCAGTCGGCGCCACGCTGAGCTGCTGACCATTCGGGGCAACCGCAGCGCACTCGCCCCCAGCCAACTGGAGACCGTGGTCGGCCTGCAGACCACCTACCAGCGCGCCGTGCGCGACGTCGTCGCCGCCGTGCAGAGAGCCGACGTCGAACTCGTCGACCTCGAGCTCACCACGATGGCGTTGATGGACCTGATCAACGGGGTATGTCAGTGGTTCGACCCGTCCGGACCACTGTCGATCGACGAGATCGCTGACCGCTACATCCGCATGGCTGATGCCCTCGTCTCGGGGACCGCGCGAACACGCTGAGCGGACCACGAGCTTCGCCCCGTCACCTCCTCGCCGTCACCACCGCGACGGCGAGGACCGCGATGCCCGTCAGGGCCAGCAGCGAGCCCACCAGGGCGGGGGCGGTGTAGCCGAATCCGGCCGCGATGACGACGCCGCCGATCCACGCGCCGAACGCGTTCGCGATGTTCAACGCGGAGTGGTTGAGGGCCGCTGCGAGGGTCTGTGCGTCCGCGGCGACGTCCATCAGCCGGGTCTGGAGTCCGGGCACCAGCGCCGATCCGGCGGCGGCGACGAGGAACAGCACGATCATCGCCGTGTACGGGTTGTGCGCGGCGACGGCGAAGAGCGCGAGCAGCACCACCAACGCGCCCATCATGACGAACAGTCCGCGGGTGAGGGCACGGTCCGCGAGCCGGCCGCCGAGGAGGTTTCCGGCGACCATGCCGAGCCCGTAGACCATCAGCGCGAGCGGCACCAGGGACATCGGCAGCCCGGCGACCTCCGTCATCGTCGAGCTCACGTAGGTGTAGACGGCGAACATGCCGCCGAAGCCGACCATGCCCACCACCAGGGTCAGCCACACCTGGCCCCGCCACAGTGCGCCGAGTTCGGTGGCCGGGTTGCTGGTGCGGATCGCGTGCAGTGGCGGAACCCACACGGTTATCGCGGCGACGGTGACGGCGCCGATGACGGCGACCACCGCGAATGCGCTGCGCCAGCCCAAGCCCTGCCCGATCCAGGTGGCGGCCGGCACGCCGACGACGTTGGCGACCGCGAGACCCGACATCACCATCGCCACCGCCTTCGCGCGGTGGCCGGGTCCCGCCAGGTGGGCGGCCACGAGCGAGGCCACACCGAAGTAGGCGCCGTGTGGCAGACCGGCGACGAAACGCGCGACCATCAGCCCGCCGTAGTTCGGGGCCACGATCGCGGCCGCGTTCCCGACGGTGAAGGCGATCATCAGGCCGATGAGCAGCGCCCGGCGCGGCATCCGCGCGGTGAGCGCCGCGATCAGCGGCGCGCCCACCACGACACCCAGCGCGTACGCGGTGATGACGTGCCCGGCGGTGGGCTCGGAGACGCCCAGGCCGCCGGCGATCTGCGGCAGCAGGCCCATCGCTACGAACTCGGTGGTGCCGATGCCGAAGCCACCCATCGCGAGCGCCAGCATCGCGCGGCGGCGGCCGGTGGGTGAGAGGAACACGTCCGTGGACGTCTGGGCGGGGGCCGAGATGGTCAAGAAGAGATGCCTTTCGGGGCACAGTGAAAACAGCAGACGTTCGACGGTACCGACCGAAAGAAAACGGGACGTTCCCACGAGGGGAACGTCCCGTTTCAGCTGAAGTCAGCGACGCATCAGCGTGACGCGCGAGCCTTCTGCAGGTTCTCGTCCAGCGTGGAGAGGAACTCCTCGGTGGTCTGCCAACCCTGGTCGGGTCCGATCAGCAGAGCGAGGTCCTTCGTCATCTGACCGTTCTCGACGGTCTTGATGACGACGTCCTCGAGCTGCTGCGCGAAGTCGATGACCTCGGGGGTGTTGTCCAGCTTGCCGCGGTGCTCGAGGCCCCGGGTCCACGCGAAGATGGACGCGATCGGGTTCGTCGAGGTGGGCTTGCCCTGCTGGTGCTGACGGTAGTGGCGCGTGACGGTGCCGTGTGCGGCCTCCGCCTCGACCGTGCGGCCGTCCGGGGTCATCAGCACGGAGGTCATCAGACCCAGCGAGCCGTAGCCCTGCGCGACCGTGTCCGACTGCACATCGCCGTCGTAGTTCTTGCAGGCCCAGACGTAGCCACCCTCCCACTTGAGCGAGGAGGCGACCATGTCGTCGATGAGGCGGTGCTCGTAGGTCAGACCTGCGGCATCGAACTCGGCCTTGAACTCGGTCTCGTAGATGTTCTGGAACTCGTCCTTGAACATGCCGTCGTAGGCCTTGAGGATGGTGTTCTTCGTGGAGAGGTACACCGGGTAGTTCTGCTGCAGGCCGTACGCGAGCGAGGCGCGGGCGAAGTCCTGGATGGACTTCTTGTAGTTGTACATCCCCATGACGACGCCGCCGTCCTCGGGAATCTTGCACACCTCGTGCTGGATCGGCTCGGAGCCGTCCTCGGGGGTGTAGGTGATGGTGACGGTGCCGGCGCCGGGGACCTTGAAGTCCGTGGCGCGGTACTGGTCACCGAACGCGTGACGTCCGACGATGACCGGCTTGGTCCAACCCGGGACCAGACGCGGGACGTTGGAGATCAGGATCGGCGCACGGAAGATGGTGCCGCCCAGGATGTTACGGATGGTGCCGTTCGGGGAACGCCACATCTTCTTCAGGCCGAATTCCTCGACCCGGGCCTCGTCCGGGGTGATCGTCGCGCACTTGACGCCGACGCCGTGCTTCTTGATCGCTTCTGCAGCGTCGATCGTCACCTGGTCGTCGGTCGCATCGCGATGCTCGATCCCCAGGTCGTAGTACTCCAGGTCGACATCCAGGTAGGGATGGACCAGCTTGTCTTTGATGAACTGCCAGATGATGCGAGTCATCTCGTCGCCGTCGAGTTCGACGACCTTACCTTCGACCTTGATCTTGGACATGGGGGCTTCGTGTCCTCCTAGGAAGTTTCCCTGGTTCCACGTGCACGGACCACTTTGTGGGCGGGTCCGCCAACGGTTCAATTATCAAACGTATACGGTCCGGATCTCCCGCGTGAGGGCCGATCCAAACATGACGAGCGTACTGCTATCCGCCCGGACCGCAACCACCGGGCCGAAAGCCGCACACCCTACCGTTCAGTAACCAGACTTCCGCAGAGGGCCGCCGCGATTGCGCGCGGCGACCCTCCGTCGGGCGATCAGCCGAGTTCGCCGACGACGGCCTCGGCGCTACCGAGCAGCGCACCCGACGCAACCAACTGCACCGCAGCCTCGATCTCGGGGGCCAGGTAGCGGTCCGTGCCGGGACCCTCGACGTGCTCGCGGAGGGTGTCGCGCACGGCACTGGTCGCAGGCGACGGCTGCAGGGGCGCCCGCAGGTCCAGACCACGCGCCGAGGTGAGAGCCTCGATGGCCAGCACCCGGGTGAGTCCGTCGATCGCGCGGCGCAGCTTGCGCGCCCCCGACCAACCCATCGACACGTGATCCTCCTGCATCGCCGAGGACGGAATCGAGTCCACACTCGACGGCGCGGCGAGGCGCTTGAGCTCGGAGACGATCGCAGCCTGGGTGTACTGAGCGATCATGTGTCCACTGTCGACACCCGGATCGTCGGCCAGGAACGGCGGCAGCCCGTGGTTGCGCGCCTTGTCCAGGAACCGGTCCGTCCGGCGCTCACTCATGCTCGCCACGTCGGCGACGACGATCGCCAGGAAGTCCAGCACGTAGGCCACGGGCGCACCGTGGAAGTTGCCGTTCGACTCGACCCGGCCGTCTAGGGTGACGACCGGATTGTCGACCGCACTCGCCAGCTCGTAGGACGCGATCCGCTCCGCGTGGGCGAGGGTGTCGCGCGCACCGCCCGCGACCTGGGGCGCGCATCGCAGGGAGTAGGCATCCTGGACGACGGTGCAGTCCGGGTTGGCGTGGCTGGCGACGATCTCCGAGCCGGCGAGGATCCGGGTCATGTTTGCGGCCGCGACCGCCTGCCCGGGCTGCGGGCGCAGCGCCTGGAGGTCCGCGGCGAAGACCTTGTCCGTTCCGAGCAGGCCCTCGACGCTCATCGCCGCGGTGATGTCGGCGAGCGAGAGCAGCTTGTGCAGATCGTGGCAGGCGAGGACCAGCTGGCCCAGCATGCCGTCGGTGCCGTTGATGAGGGCGAGGCCCTCCTTCTCCTCGAGCTGTACGGGCTCGATCCCGGCCGCGGCCAGCGCCTCGGCGGTGGGCATCAGCTCGCCGTCGGCGTTCCGCACGGTGCCTTCCCCGATGACGACGAGCGCGACGTGCGCCAGCGGCGCGAGGTCGCCGGAACAGCCGAGGCTGCCGTACTCGTGGACCACCGGGGTGATGCCGGACGACAGCAGCGCCGCGTAGACCTGCGCCACCTCCGGGCGAACCCCGGTGCGGCCGGTCGCGAGCGTCGACAGGCGCAGCAGCATCAGCGCCCGGACCACCTCACGCTCCACCTCGGGACCGGACCCGGCGGCGTGCGAGCGGATCAGGCTGCGCTGCAACTGTGCCCGCAGCTCCAGCGGAATGTGCCGGGTGGCCAGGGCACCGAAACCGGTGGACACTCCGTAGACCGGCTTCGGATCCTCGGCGAGTGCCCGGATACGGGCGCGGCTCTCGCCGATGGCCGACAGGGCCTCCTCGGACAGTTGCACCGTCGCACCGAATCGTGCGACGCGCACGACTTCCTCGGGCGTCACCGCGCCGACACCGACAACGACAGGTGCGATCTCCTTCGCTGCCTGGTCTGCGGTACGCGGGAGGGTGTTCGTGCTCATCTTTGTTCTCCGTTTCGAAAGTAAGGGTCGTGCTCGAAGTTGTGGTCGGTGTCAGACGGGATCGACGAGGATCTCGTCCTCGACTACGGGCTCCGGTCGCGCCCAGCGGCGGTAGGCCAGGGCGAGCAGCACCAGCCACACCGCTCCGACCACGAGTGCCACCCGAGAGTCGGCGTCGAAGGCCAGCACGGCGATGACGAAGACCAGGAAGCCGATCGCGATCAGCTGCCCGTACGGCCAGAACGGCACCGGGAACTTCAGTGCCGCAACCTCGTCCGCGCTCATCTGCTTCCGCGAGCGGTACTGGGCGAACAGGATCATCAGCCAGACGAAGACCGTCGCGAAGGTCGCGATCGACGCGATGACGAGGAAGACCCGGTCCGGCATCGTGTAGTTCAGCAAGACGCCGACCAACAGTGCGGCGACCATGATCACCACCGTCATCCACGGGACCCCGTTGCGGGAGACCCGGCTCATCACCTTCGGCGCGTACCCACGCTGCGCCATTCCGTACATCATGCGGCCGGCGCCGAAAATGTCGCTGTTGATCGCGGACAGCGCAGCGGTGATCACCACGACGTTCAGCACCGTCGCGGCCGGACCGATGCCGAGTCCCTGGAAGATCTGCACGAAGGGGCTGCCCTCGGACCCGATGTTCTGCCACGGGGTGATCGCCATGATCACGGCGAGTGTGAGCACGTAGAAGACGATGATCCGGATGGGCACGGTGTTGATCGCTCGTGGAATGGTCTTCTTCGGGTCCTCGGCCTCGCCCGCTGTGATGCCGATGATCTCGGTGCCACCGAATGCGAACATCACGATCGCGAAGCAGCCGAGGAACCCGCCGAGCCCAGTGGCGAAGAACCCGCCCTCGTTCCACAGGTTCGACACTCCCTCGCTGGTGTCGTGAAGACCGAACCCGAAGATCAGAACCGCGATACCTCCGGCGATCATCGCCACGATCGCCACGATCTTGACGATCGTGAACCAGAACTCCACCTCACCGAAGACCTTGACGCTGAGCAGGTTGATCGCGCCGATGAAGAAGATGACCGACAACACCCAGATCCACCGCGGGACATCCGGAAACCAGAAACCCATGTAGACGCCGAAGGCCGTCACGTCGGCCAGACAGACCACGATCATCTCGAACGTGTAGGTCCAGCCGGTCGCGAATCCCGCGAGCGGACCCAGATACTTGCTCGCGTACTCGCCGAACGAACCCGAGACCGGATTGCTCACCGCCATCTCGCCGAGCGCACGGAGCACGATGTAGATCACCGCGCCGCCGATCAAGTAGGCCAGCAACACGGACGGCCCCGCCTGGCTTATCGCCTCCGCGGAGCCGTAGAAAAGGCCTGTGCCTATGGCGGAACCGAGGGCGATGAAGCGGATATGGCGCGCTGTGAGACCTCGGGTCAGCGCCGGGGCAGTGTCTGTCACAATCGAACTCCCTGGACGGTGGCGTTATCGGCGGACGCAGCGCGGATCGGAAACCCACAGTTTTGTGCGAGTTTTGTGCCCTGCGTCACAACCTGCGGCACATGTCTAGTCCTGTATATACAGCTAAGTCAAGTGGGGCTCGTCACTTTCCCTTCTCGACGCGCTTGCCCGCCCTCCTTCCAACCGCGCGGTCGATACCGCTACTATCGGCGGCAGGTCATGAGTGCCAGCGTCAAGCCCCGGCTCGCTGGTCGGCAACCCTCCAACCGCGGTGGGGTGCCCCGGGTGATGACCAGGTTTCCCGGCGAGAGTCGGGTGACAAGCGCGGGTCCGCTGGGACGGACCCACTGACCGGGCCATGCCCCACCGGAGGTTTCTCATGTGTTGTTGTCGCAGATAGCCCAGTCATTCCGGCGCGCGTACGCCGCAGCGCCGACTCATCACCTCCCCAACCTGGAGTAGACGACTCATGACCGACATCACGGACGCCGCGACCGATCCGACGGCCGACTGGAGCTTCGAGACCAAGCAGATCCACGCTGGCCAGTTGCCGGACGGCACCACCAACGCGCGCGCGTTGCCGATCTACCAGACCACCTCGTACACGTTCAACAGCACCGACCACGCCGCCGCGCTGTTCGGGCTGGCAGAGCCGGGCAACATCTACACCCGCATCATGAACCCGACGCAGGACGCCGTCGAGCAGCGGATCGCCGCGCTCGAGGGTGGCGTGGCAGCGCTGCTGCTCGCGTCCGGTCAGGCCGCCGAGACGTTCGCGATCCTCAACCTCGCCGAGGCCGGCGACCACATCGTGTCGAGCCCGCGCCTGTACGGCGGCACGTACAACCTGTTCCACTACTCGCTGCGCAAGCTGGGCATCGAGGTCTCGTTCGTCGAGGATCCCGACGACATCGAGCAGTGGCGCGCCGCCATCCGCCCGAACACCAAGGCGTTCTACGGTGAGTCCATCTCGAACCCGCGCAACGACGTGCTGGACATCCCCGGCATCTCGAAGGTCGCGCACGAGAACGGCATCCCGCTGATCGTCGACAACACGGTCGCGACCCCGTACCTGATCCGTCCGCTCGAGTTCGGCGCGGACATCGTCGTCCACTCGGCCACCAAGTACCTCGGCGGCCACGGCACCGCGGTCGCCGGCGTGATCGTCGACGGCGGCAACTTCGACTGGACACAGGGCCGCCACACCAACTTCACCACCGCCGACCCGAGCTACCACGGCGTCGTCTACGCGGATCTCGGCGCACCGGCATTCGCGCTCAAGGCCCGCGTGCAGCTGCTGCGCGACCTGGGTGCGGCCATCTCGCCGTTCAACGCGTTCCTCATCTCGCAGGGCATCGAGACGCTGAGCCTGCGCATGGAGCGCCACGTCGCGAACGCGAAGGCCGTCGCCGAGTACCTCGAGGCCCGCCCCGAGGTGACCTCGGTGTCGTACGCCGGTCTGCCGTCGTCGCCGTGGCACGAGCGCGGCAAGACGCTGGCCCCCCGCGGCACCGGCGCCATCGTGGCGTTCGAGCTGGCCGGTGGCGTGGACGCGGGCAAGAAGTTCGTCAACGCCCTCACCCTGCACAGCCATGTCGCCAACATCGGTGACGTGCGGTCGCTGGTGATCCACCCCGCCTCGACGACGCACTCGCAGCTGACTCCCGCAGAGCAGCTCGCCTCCGGCGTCACCCCGGGTCTCGTCCGCCTCGCCGTCGGGATCGAAGGCCTCGACGACATCCTCGCCGACCTCGATGCCGGGTTTGCGGCGGCGGCATCTTGACCGTCAGCTCCGTTCGCAACGCCCGTCCGGCCGGATTCCCTCCGCCGGACGGGCAGTTGGGCACTGTCCACATCGGCTCGATCGAGCTCGAGAGCGGTGCGGTGCTGCCCGACGTCACGCTGGCCGTCCAGCGGTGGGGTGAACTGGCACCCAACCGCGACAACGTGATCCTGGTCGAGCACGCCCTGACCGGCGATTCGCACGTGACCGGGCCGGCGGACGCCGAACACCCCTCCCCCGGCTGGTGGGACGGCATGGTCGGGCCCGGCGCGCCGATCGACACCAACGAGTGGTGCGTGCTCGCCACCAACGTGCTGGGCGGCTGCCGCGGCACCACCGGCCCGGGTTCACTCGCGGCCGACGGGTCGCCGTGGGGTTCACGGTTCCCCGCGATCTCCATCCGCGATCAGGTGACCGCCGAGATCGCGCTCGCGGACCTGCTCGGCATCGAGCGCCTGTCCTCCGTCGTCGGCGGGTCGATGGGTGGCATGCGCGCACTCGAATGGGTCGTCGGGCGCCCCGATCGGGTCGATTCGGCGCTGATCCTCGCGGTGGGCGCGCGTGCGACCGCCGACCAGATCGGCACCCAGACCACCCAGATCGCGGCCATCGAGGCCGACCCCGACTGGCAGGGCGGCAACTATCACGGCACCGGCCGCGTCCCGGCGACCGGACTGCGCCTCGCCCGCCGGATTGCACACCTGACGTACCGCACGGAGAACGAGCTGGACTCGCGCTTCGCGAACGACAGCCAGGGCGACGAGAACCCTTGGGACGGCGGACGTTACGCGGTCCAGAGCTACCTCGAACACCAGGCCGACAAGCTGGTCTCCCGGTTCGACCCGAGCACGTACGTGCTGCTGACCGAGGCCATGAACCGGCACGACGTCGGACGCGGACGCGGCGGTATCGAGGCGGCGCTCGCGTCGACCGACGTTCCGGTGATCGTCGGTGGCGTCGACTCGGATCGGCTGTACCCGCTGCGGCTGCAGAAGGAGCTCGCGGACGGCCTGCCCGGCTCCGACCGGCTGCGGGTCCTCGAGTCGAAGGACGGCCACGACGGCTTCCTCACCGAGGCCGACGCGGTGGCCGAACTGCTGAAGGAAACGATGGAGTTGGCGCGCGCGGCGCGCTGATCCCGTAGAGCAGGTCCCGGCGGTCCGCTCGGCGCGTCAGTCGGTGCCGAGCGGATCGATCGAGACCGCCAGCGCGAGGATCGTGACGCCGACGACCGCCATGGCCGCGACGTCGAACCCCTTGCCCCGCACGGCCAGCAGCCCGACCCGGTCGGGCGAGAGGATGCCGCGCAGGAACGCCGCGAGCAGCATGGCGCCTCCGAGCACGAAGGCGCCACGCCGCCAGCGGTCGGCGAGGACCAGCACGAATGCGGCCGCCACCACGAGGAGGACGGCCAGCATCGGGAGGTTCTGTCGCACGAACCGCGTCACAGGCTGGGACACTGGGCGAGCCTAGTCGCGCAGACCGGCGAGCTGCTCGGCGCGCTCCACGACGTTGGTGAGCAGGAATGCACGGGTGAGGGGTCCGACGCCACCGGGGTTCGGGGAGATGAATCCGGCGACCTCGCGGACGTCGGGGGCGACGTCACCCTTGAGTCCGTCGGCGGTGCGGCTGACACCCACGTCGAGCACCGCGGCACCCGGCTTGACCATGTCGGCGGTGATCAGTCCCGGCACGCCCGCGGCGGCGATGACGATGTCCGCCTGGCGCACCTGCGCCGCGAGATCGCGGGTTCCGGTGTGACACAGGGTGACCGTCGCGTTCTCCGACCGGCGGGTGAGCAGCAGGCCGATGGGACGGCCGACCGTGACGCCACGACCGACGACGGCGACGTGCGCGCCGGCGATCGGGACCTCGTAGCGGCGCAGCAGGTGGACGATGCCGCGCGGGGTGCACGGCAGCGGGGCCTCCTTGCCGAGGACCAGACGACCCAGGTTCACCGGGTGCAGACCGTCGGCGTCCTTCTCGGGGTCGATGCGCTCGAGGGCCGCGTTCTCGTCGAGGTGCTTGGGCAGCGGGAGCTGCACGATGTAGCCGGTGCACTCAGGGTTGGCGTTGAGTTCGTCGATGGTGGCCTCGAGGTCGGCCTGGGTGATATCGGCGGGCAGGTCGCGGCGGATGGAGGTGATTCCGACCTTGGCGCAGTCGTTGTGCTTGCCACGAACGTAGGCCGCCGAGCCGGGGTCGTCACCGACGAGGACGGTGCCGAGTCCGGGCGTGATGCCCCTCTCCTTCAGGGCCGCCACCCTGGCCTCGAGGTCCTCGAAAATCTCGTCGCGGGTTGCTTTGCCATCCAGGATCGTTGCAGTCACGGCGACCATTGTTCCAGGCTGGAGTGACTCCGCGTCACCGGCTCCGAATCTTCGCGGTCACCACGGCTCGACGACGAGTCCCATCGCGGTCGCGTAGGCCACCGCCTGGGTGAGTTCCACCTGGGTCTTGTCGAGCTTCGCGGTGGTCCACAGCCCGGCGTCGACGTGGGCTCCCCGCAGGTCGGCGCCCTCGAGTCGCGCACCCTCGACGCGGGCGCCGAGCAGGTCCACCGACCGCAGGATCGCGCCGCGCAGGTCCGCCTGCACCAGGTTGGCCTCGCGGAACCGGGAGTCGGTGAAGTCGAGCCCGCGCAGGTCGGCGCCGCCCATCGACACCAGCGTGAAGTCCACCTCGTCGATCAGCAGCGGCCGTAGCTGACAGTCGACGAACACCGATCCGAGCAGACTGCAGTTGCGGAAGCTGCTGTGCCACATGGTGGTCCGCGCGAACATGCACGACCGGAACGCACTGCCGTGATGATGCGAGTCGGTGAGATCGGCACCGGTGAAGTCGCATTCGGTGAAGACGGCGAACTCGGTGTGCAGCTCGGACAGGTCGGCGTCCCGGAACGAGCACGCGGTGTAGTGCTGCCGGTTCCAGTTCTCCCGCGACATGCGGGCGTCGGAGAAGTCCTCCCCGACGATCTCCACGAGTTCTCCCGTCATACGTCCATGCTGCCCTCGGGTACCGACAATTACGACCGGTCCTCTAGCAGTTGTCGAACTGCCAGCGAACGTCGATCAGCGTCCAGGTGCGCGGCTCCATCGCGTGCGCGAGTGCGTTCGGGTCCGCGTCCACCGTGACCACCTGGCCCGACGATCCGATCACGCGAACGGTCCAGCTGGTCGGCCGCGGGTCCCGGCCTGCATAGAAGGCGTCGAGCAGACGACGGTAGGACTCGACGTCCCCGATCTCCGCCTGGCATCGCTGCGAATAGAAGTCCCAGGCAGTGTCGGCGTCCTTTGCGGCGGCGGCCAGATCGAGCGCCTCGGCCGCATCCCTGAGACGGTACTCGAGGCCGCCGCGCCCGAGTATCGGAGCACCTCCGGCGCCTGGCAAGCTGAACGCCGTGTTCCGAGTGATGTTCCACGAGCCCCGCATTCCCCCCAATACCGGCAACGCGATCCGGATGGTCGCCGGTACCGGCTGCGAACTGCACCTCGTGGGACCACTCGGGTTCGACCTGTCGGAACCGAAGCTTCGCCGCGCCGGCCTCGACTACCACGACCTGGCCTCGGTCACCGTGCACGAGGATCTCGATGCGGCGTGGGCGGCGCTGAATCCGGACCGGGTGTTCGCGTTCACCGCGCACGCGTCGACGTCGTACGCCGACATCGCGTACCAGCCGGGCGACGTCCTGTTGTTCGGTCCCGAGCCGACGGGCCTGTCGGAGGAGGTTCTCGCCGATTCGCACGTGACCGCGCACGTGCGGATCCCGATGGTTCCGGGCAGGCGGTCGCTGAATCTGTCCAACGCCGCCGCCGTCGTGACGTACGAGGCGTGGCGTCAGCACGGATTCGCCGGAGGCGTCTGAGTCCCGAGTTGGACACTTGACCGATCCGGTGTACGACGACCGGGTCACACGCGCTACAGTGCCCTCGAAAACCTGAATTAGCAGGGGGAATGCGTGTTAGCGCGCGTCGCAGGTATGTCGGGTGCCACCCCTCGGAGTGGCTGAGGGGTCACCATGCGTACTGAAGCAGTGCACCGTCTGCGGAGCGCCTGCGCCGCGGTACTGTCCGTGACGGCACTCGTCGTGACCGGGCTCCTTGCCCAGGCACCCGCGGCGAGCGCCGAACCCGCACCGCGCGTGACCCGGGTGGACGACGACGGCTCACGTGCGGTCACCGCACAGGTCTACTCCCCGTCGATGGACCGGGTGATCCCCGTTCGTGTGCTGCTGCCCGCGGAGACCTCGACTCCTCGCCCGACGCTCTACCTGCTCAACGGCGCCGGCGGCGGGAATACGGACGCGACGTGGCAGGAGAACACCGACGTCACCGAGTTCTTCGCCGACAAGCACGTCAACGTGGTCACCCCGATGGACGGCGCCGCGAGCTACTACACGGACTGGGAGCGCGACGATCCGATCCTGGGCCGCAACAAGTGGCAGACGTTCCTGACCCGCGAGCTGCCCCCGATCATCGACGCCGAGTTCGGTGGCAACGGAAACAATTCGATCGCCGCCATCTCGATGACCGCGACGTCGGTCCTGAACCTGGCCATCGCCGCTCCCGGCCTGTACAAGGGTGTCGGGTCGTACAGCGGTTGCGCCGAAACGAGCAGCCCCGCCGGTACCGCGTTCGTCGACCTGGTCGTCCGATCGGCGAAGGGTGCCGACCCGACGAACATGTGGGGGCCCGTCGGCGGGCCGGGCTGGATCGCCAACGATCCCGTGGTGAACGCCGAGAAACTCCGGGGCACCGCCCTGTTCGTCTCGTCCGGCTCGGGGCTGCCGGGACAGTACGACCACCTCGGCGCCCCCGGAGTGGACGGCGACCTGGTTGCCTTCGCGCGGCAGGTCGCCGTCGGCGGCGTCATCGAGGCCGCCACCAACATGTGCACGCACAACCTCGCGAATCGCTTGCAGCAGCTCGACATTCCGGCCACCTTCGATTTCGCGCCCTCGGGCTCGCATTCGTGGTTGTACTGGCAGGACGATCTGCACCAGTCGTGGCCGCTGTTGGCGCGTGCGATGGGGATCTGACTCCCGCCCGGATTCCGGGCCTGCGGTCAGCTTCCCGTGCGGGCGATCTCGAGGAAGTCGCGGGCGGCTCCGCGCAGTCCGCGGGACTCGTCCCACACCGCGAGCAGCCGTCGCGGCATCCGCAGACCCTCCACCTCGACGGACGAGAGCCGACCGTCGTTGAGGTCCGCTTCGACCGCGAGCGACGACACGACGGCTGGAGCGTTGCCGGCCACGACGGCCGCTTTGACCGCCGTGCACGACGTCAGTTCCAGCAGCGGCTCGACGCATCCGGGCACCGCGTGCTCGAGTGTCGTTCGAGTGCCGGACCCCGATTCCCGCTGGATCAGTGCCGTGGCCGCGAGTTCACTCGCGGCGATCGGTGCGCGTGAGATCCAGGTATGGCCGGGCGGGACGATCACGACCAGTTCGTCCCGGGCCACCTCGACCGACCGGAGGCCGTCCGGGACCACGGGCCCCTCGACGAAACCGAGGTCGGCCTCCCCCGCCCGTACCTGCGCGGCGACGTCGGTGGAGTTGAGCAGCCGAATCGAGGTGACGACGTTCGGGTGCTTGCGCCGCATCGTGACCGTCCAGGCGGGCACGAGGTACTCGGCGATGGTCATGCTGGCCGCGACGGTGAGGTTGGCCTCCATCTCGCCGCGCAGCGCGGCGACTCCGGACGCGAGCTCCTCCGCGGAGTCGAGGATCGCGGACGCCCATTCCAGGATCAGTGCGCCCTCGGCGGTGGGCTGGACGCCGCCGGAGCCGCGGTCGAACACGCGGATCCCGAGCTGGCGTTCCGCGGAGCGCACGCGCGCGCTGACGGCCTGCTGGCTGAGTCCGTGCTCGCGCCCCGCGGCCCCCATGCTCCCGAGCCGACCCACCGCGACCAGCACGTCCAGCGCGGCGAGTTCGGGTACGCGGTTCGAAAGCGGCATACCACCAAGGCTAGCCCCACAAAGCGCGTTTGTACCCCATCTACCCCAAGGCTTCTACCGGGGACAACGACGAGACGGGAGAGTTGGTGTCATGCTCACAGCTTCACGTCTGGCACACCTGACCCCCAATTGGTTCGCCATGGTGATGGGCACGGGAATCATCGCCGTCGCCACGTCGTCGCTCCCGGTCGACCTCCCCGGACGGCGCGGAATCGCGCTCGCGTTCTGGCTGCTGGCGACGGCCCTGCTGGTCGTGCTGGTGACCGCGTTCGTCATCCACTGGGTCCGCCACACCGAGCACGCCCGCGGTTACGCCCGCAGCGCCACCATGTTCCCCTTCTACGGCGCGCTGCCGATGGCCGTGCTCACCGTGGGAGCCGGGACCGCGGCCGTCGGGTCCACCGTGATCAACGCCGATGCGGCCTTCGCCATCGCGGGCACGCTGTGGGCAATCGGCACCGCGGGAGGACTCGTGACGAGCGCGGTGATGGGGATGCGGTTGCGGTCGGTCGCCGATCGCGGCACTCCGGTGCCCGCTTGGCTCATGCCGGTGGTGCCGCCGATGGTGTCGGCCGCGACCGGCGCCGCCCTGGTGCACCACCTGCCGGAGGGCTGGCCGCGTGTGGCGATGCTGACCGGCTGCTATGCGCTGTTCACGGTCGCTCTGGTCTTCGCGCTGGTCATCGCCACGATGGTCGGACGCGAGTTCGGCGAGCGTGGACTCCCGCCGCTGCAGGCCCTGCCGACCATGTGGATTCCGCTCGGCATCGTCGGACAGTCGATCGCGGCGGCGAACCTGCTGGGCACGGCGGCGGAGGGGGCCGTCGGTCACGACGTCGCCGACACCCTGCACATCTTCGGGCTCGGGTACGGACTGCTGATGGGCACCATCATGATCGTCGCGCTGACCGCGGTCGGCGTGGTGACGGCCCGCGCGTTCCGCAACGGTCTGACCTTCACGATGAGCTGGTGGAGCTTCACCTTCCCGGTCGGTGCCTGCGCGGTCGGGATGGGAGCATTCGGTGTCGCGGGTGACTTCGAGATCCCGCGAGTGTTGTCGGCCGGACTGCTGTGCGCCCTGGTCGTCGCCTGGTGCGTGGTGGCAGTGCACACCGCACACAAGGTTCGGACCAGGGCGCTTCCGGCCCCGGCCTGAGCCGGGCCGAACCGTCGGTCAGGCGAGGGCGTCGATGGCAGCCTGGAGTCGGGTCGTGGCCTCGTCGGCGACGGACTCGAGTCCGGGCTCCTTGGTCACCTCGACCATCAGCGCGGGGTTCATGGCCTCGACGATCACGCCGTCACCGTCGGCGCGGACGACGACGTTGCACGGCAGCAGCAGGCCGATCTGACGATCCACCCCGACCGCGCGGTGCGCGAGCTGCGGATTGCAGGCTCCGAGGATGACGTACTGCTCCATCTCGGCGCCGATCTTCGTCTTCAGCGTGGCCTGCATGTCGATCTCGGTGAGGACACCGAAACCCTGCTCCTGCAACGCGGCCCGCGTCTTGGCGATTGCGTCGTCGAACTCGGTGTTCAAGCGGGTCGAGATTCCCAGATCCATGACGAACTCCTCACGGTTGTCGGTTCGGTTTCCCGGCGATCACGCCAGTGCCAGGAACAGCTTCTCCAGTTCGGCCTCGGTCAGCGGCTCGGACGCCTTCCCGTCGCCGGCCAGGCACTCACGCAGACCGGTGGCGACGATCTTGAATCCGGCCCGGTCCAGGGCCCGCGACACCGCGGCCAGCTGGGTCACGACGTCCTTGCACTCGCGGCCGTTCTCGATCATCGAGATGACGCCCGCCAGCTGCCCCTGCGCGCGGCGCAGTCGGTTGAGCACCAGGGCGATGCTCTCTTCGTCTCCGGTCATGGGACCTCCTAGTTCTACTTCCAGATTACCCACAGGGGTATCCGACCGGATCCGGCTGTGACAACGATCATCAGCCGGATCCGGCGCCGGAGTCACCCGTGCGAGAACGTGATGTTCGGCAGCGCCCGGCGCAGCCAGCGCGGGGACCACCAGGCGGCGTTGCCGGTCAGGCGCAGCAGCACCGGCAGCAGCACCAGGCGGATCAGCACCGCGTCGAGCAGCACCGCGACACCGAGCAGGATGCCCATCTCCTTCGGCGGCAGCGGCTCGGCCAGCGCGAAGCTGAAGAACACGCCCACCATGACGGCGGCCGCCGCGAAGATGACCCGGCCCGAGTGCGCCATGCCCCCGATCTGGGCGCGACGGGCGTCACCGGTCTTCTCGTACTGTTCCTTGACCGTCGACAGCAGGAACACCGTGTAGTCCATCGCGATCGCGAAGATCATCGCGAAGAAGAACACCGGACCCCAGCCGTCGAGGAAGCCCTGCGGTTCGAAACCGAGCAGCCCGGACAGGTGGCCGTCCTGGAAGATCAGCTTCGAGACACCGAACGCGGCGGCGGTCGAGAGCAGGCTCACCACGGTGCCGATCAGCGACACCAGCGGGGCCTGCAGCGCGACCAGCAGCAGCAGGAAGCCGAGCGCCAGGATCACGCCGATCACCAGCGGCAGGTAGTCGTTGAGCGCCTGCTGCAGGTCCAGGTTCTCCGCCGGCGCACCGCCGACGAGAGCGCTGTCGGGCAGCTCGGCACGGAGCTGGTCGAGCGTTCCGCCGAGCGCGGGATCGGACGGATCCACTGTCGGCAGCGCCTGCATCATCATCAGGTCGGAGCCGTCCATCGCGGGCATCGCGGGTGTCACCGCGGCGACACCGTCGACGGCCGCGGCCGCTTCGGCGGCTGCCGGGGCGTCGGACGCGGGCACGACGATCTGCAGCGCACCCGGTGCGCCGATGCCCATCTGTTCCTGCACCAGTTCGTAGCCCTGACGGACGGGGGCGTCCTCGGGCACCACCTGGATCGACGGCATCGCGACCTCGAGCCCGCCCAGCGGAATCGCGAGTCCGATCAGGATCGCGACGGCACCGACCGCGAACGGCCACGGGTGCCGGTCCAGCAGTCGTCCCCACTTCGCGAACAGCGGCGAGCCGTCCTTCTGGGTCTGCTGCTTCTTGGCGTACGGCAGCGAACCGGCGTTGACCTTGCGGCCCAGCTTGGCCAGGACCGCGGGCAGCAGCGTCAGCGTCGCGGCGAGGACGAACACGACCGCGAGCATGATGCCGACCGCCATCGTCCGCACCGCCGGTGCGGGCACCAGCAGCACCGCCGACAGACTCACCAGCACGGTCAGCCCGGACAGCAGCACGGCCTTGCCGGCAGTGTCCATCGTCTCCGCGACGGCGAGCCGCGCGTCGGCCTTGGCGCGCAGCGCCTCCCGGAAGCGGACCACCAGGAACAGTGCGTAGTCGATGCCGAGGGCGAGGGCGAACATCATCGCGAAGTTCATGGCCCACACCGAGATCGGCGTGATCTCGTTGAGCAGCACCAGCGCACCGGCCGACGCGACGAGTCCCGCGAGGGTCAGCAGCAGCGGCAGACCGGCCGCGACGAGGGAGCCGAATGCGAGCACCATGATGCCGAGCGTGACCGGCCACGACATCATCTCGGCCTTGATCATCGCCTCGTGGTTGGCCTTGTTGAAGTCGCTCCACAGCGCCGACGCGCCGGTCGGGTAGACATCGATGCCGTCGCCGGACAGGGCCGTCAGGTCACCACCCAGGTCGTCGACCGCGCGCACCATCTCGTCGGTGTTCGCGTTCGCGCCGGCCACCAGGATTCCGGTGTGGCCGTCGGGGCTGATGGTCATGCCGGGCTGCGGCGGGATCACCTCGCCGATGCGGGCGTCGGCCTTCAGGATCGACGTGGCCTCGCCCAGCACCTGCTGCATCGCGGGATCGTCGAGCGGCTTGTCGTCGGAGTGGACGACGACCTGGACCGCGGACGACGCGTTGCCGCCGAAGTGTTCCTGCGCGAGTTCGCGGACCTGCACCGACTCGGAGCCGTTGGCCTGCCAACCGGCGCCGGCCAGCGAGTTGAACACCGACGGCGCCGCGGCGCCGAGGGCGACGACGAGCACCAGCCAGGCGGTGATCACCCATTTGAAGTTGCCGGCCATCGCGGCGCCGAGTCGTGCGAGCGGTCCGCCGACTGACTCGCTGGAGGGCGGCGGGGACTTCGCAGTTTCTCGCTGCTGTCCGGTGGTGGTCATGAGCTTGCCCTTCATGGTTCGAAAATACGGGTGGGGGTATATGAACGGCCCGAAGAAACCCGGCCGAGTACGTGACGACCTCGACCGGGTCCGGAGGAGACTAGCTGCCGGCGTCGACGGCGCGGCCGGACTGCATCCAGGCCATGGTGCCGCCGGCGACGTTGACGGCGTCGACGCCGCGGGCCACGAGGTACTCGGCAGCCTGGCCGCTGCGGCCGCCGACCGCGCAGATCATGTACACGGTGGCGTCCGCGGGAACCTCGTCGACGCGCGCGACGAACTCGCTCAGCGGGATCGAGACGGCACCCGGGACGTGCCCGCCGGCGAACTCGTCCGCCTCCCGGACGTCGACGAGCGGGGCGCCCGAGGCCAACACCGATTCGAGTTCGGTCACGTCAATTTCGCGCATGGGGTTCCTTCCGGATGTTCTTCAGCAGTCGTTCGATTGTCGCGGTTCGTCACGAGACGGTGGCCGGCGCGTTCACACGCCGTCCCGCGTCCCACGTCCTGTAGCCGCCGTCGAGGTTGGCCGCGGGCCGACCCAGCTGTCCGAGCAGGCGCACCGCGGTGTGACCACGCTGGCCCACCTGGCAGTGCACGACCAGGTCACCGGCCGGCAGTTCACCGACACGGTCCCGGAGCTCGTCGAGCGGAACGTTGACGGCACCGGGGATGGCGCCGGCCGCGAACTCGTCGGCGGTGCGGACGTCGACCAGCGACGCACCGTCGGCGACCAGGGTATCGAGTTCGTGCCACTGGACGGTGCGGGTGGAGTCGGTGCGCAGGTTGTCGGCGATGTAGCCGAGCATGTTCACCGGGTCCTTCGCCGAGCCGAACTGCGGCGCGTACGCCAGTTCGAGGTCGGCCAGATCCGACGCCGTGAGCCCACCGGCCATCGCGGTGGCGATGATGTCGATCCGCTTGTCGACGCCGTCCCCGCCCACGGCCTGGGCGCCGAGGATCGCGTCGGTCTCGGGATCGACCAGCAGCTTGATCGACATCTGCTGCGCGCCCGGGTAGTAGCCGGCGTGCGACTGCGGATGGGTGTGGATGGCCCGGTACGGGCGGCCCGCGGCCCGCAGCCGCTTCTCGTTCCAGCCGGTCGCGGTGACGACGAGCCCGAAGACCCCGACCACCGCGGTGCCCGACGACGAGCGCGCGTGCACGGGTCGGCCCGCGATGACGTCGGCCACCAGGCGGCCCTGACGGTTCGCCGGGTTGGCCAGCGGGATCAGCGCTGCGCTGTCGCCGATCGCGTCGTGCTTCTCGACGGTGTCGCCGACCGCGAAGATGTGCGGGACCGAGGTGCGCATCTGGTCGTCGACCGCGACGCCGCCACGCTCCCCCAGCTTCAGTCCGGCCATCTTCGCGAGCGCAGTCTCGGGCCGGACACCGATCGCCATGACCACGACGTCGGCCGGGACGGTGCGCCCGTCGGCCAGGTCGGCGGTGGTCGCGTCGATGCGGGTGAGCTGGGTGCCCAGCTCGAGGTTCACCCCGTTCTCGCGCATGCGGTCGGCGACCGGTGCGGCCATCTCGGGGTCGAGGGGCGCGAGCACCTGATCGGCGAGCTCGACGACGGTGACGTCCAGGTCGCGGTGACGCAGGTTCTCGGCGAGTTCGACGCCGATGAACCCGGCCCCGACGATGACCGCGCTGCGCGCCGTCTCCATCTGCCCGACCAGGCGGTCGACGTCCTCGACGTCGCGCAGGATCAGGGCGCGCTCGACGCCGGGCAGCGGCGGCACGATGGGGCTCGCGCCGGTGCTCAGGACCAGTTCGTCGTAGCTCTCGACGTAGGCGTTCCCGGACTCCAGGTCGCGGACCGTGACGGTGCGCGCGTCGGCGTCGATGGAGACGACCTCGCTGCGGACCCGGACGTCCAGGCGGAAGCGGGCGCCGAGACTCTCGGGGGTCTGCAGCAGCAGTTCGTCGCGGTCCTCGATGACGCCGCCCGCATAGTAGGGCAGACCGCAGTTCGCGAACGACACGTGTGCGCCGCGCTCGAACACGACGATCTCCGCCGACTCGTCCAGACGACGCATGCGGGTGGCCGCGGACATGCCGCCGGCGACACCTCCGACGATGACAACCTTCACGATCTACCTCCTCGATGTTGGAGTCGAGCATACCCCAGGGGGTATATAGCGGGGTGTGAAGCTGCTCTCAGCGGAAGTCCCGGGACTTCGTCGGCATCCGCAGGTCCATCAACTGGAGATGGTCCGCGACGATCGTCACCGCGCCCTCCGCGTTCTGCACCCGCCCGCGCACCAGCAGCGCCGGGGCACTGTTCGCGAGCCTGCGGTACTTCGCCCACAGGCCAACCGAGCACACGACGTTGACCATTCCGGTCTCGTCCTCGAGATTGACGAAGGTCACCCCGGCGGCCGTCGCGGGACGCTGGCGGTGCGTGACCGCTCCCCCGACCAGCACCCGGTCCCCGTCGGGGACGTCCAGCAGTCGCGACGCGGGAATCACCCCGAGGGCCTCGAGTTGCGGGCGCAGGAACTGCGTCGGGTAGCTGTCCGGCGAGACCCCGGTGGCCCAGACGTCGGCTGCGGCGAGTTCGATGTCGCTCATGCCGGGCAGCGTCGGCGCCCGTGTCGACGCCCCCATTCCCGGCAACCGGTCCGGGCGCTCCCCCGCCGCGGCACCCGCCGCCCACAGCGCCTCCCGACGCGAGATCCCGAAGCAGCCCAGCGCCCCGGACGTGGCCAGCGACTCGGCCTGCGCCGTGCTCAGTTCCACCCGCCCGGTCAGGTTCAGGAACGAGGTGAACGGCCCGTCCTCGTCGCGGGCCGCGACGATCCGCTCGGCCAACGCGGTCCCGATGTTGCGGACCTCCCCCAACCCCAGCCGCACCTCGGTGCCGGCCGCCTCCACCGTCGCGTGTGGGAGGCTCGCGTTGACGTCCGCCCCGTGCACCGTCACCCCGTGCCGCCGGGCGTCGGCCACCAGCGACTGCGGCGAGTAGAAACCCATCGGCTGCGCCCGCAGCAGCCCGGCACAGAACGCCGCCGGATGGTGCAGCTTGAACCACGACGAGTAGAAGACCAGCGACGCGAAGCTCTGCGAATGACTCTCGGGGAAACCGAAGTTCGCGAACGCGTACAGCTTCTCGTAGATCCGGTCGGCCACCGCGCCGGTGATGCCGTGCAGCTCCCGCATGCCGTCGTAGAGCCGCCCGCGCAGCCGCTCCATCTTCTCCGGTGAGCGCTTGGACCCCATCGCCCGCCGCAATTGGTCGGCCTCGGCGGCACTGAATCCGGCGACGTCGACGGCCATCTGCATGAGCTGCTCCTGGAACAGCGGAACCCCCAGCGTCCGTTCCAGTGCCTTCTCGAGACACGGATGGTCGTACGTGACGGGTTCGCGGCCGTTGCGGCGTCGGATGTAGGGGTGCACCGAGCCGCCCTGGATCGGCCCGGGGCGGATCAGCGCGACCTCCACGACGAGGTCGTAGAAGTTGCGGGGCTTCAGCCGCGGCAGCGTCGCCATCTGGGCGCGGGACTCCACCTGGAACACGCCCACCGAGTCGGCCCGCTGCAGCATCTCGTACACCGCCTGCTCGGACAGGTCGAGTTGCGCCAGGTCCACGGCGATCCCCTTGTGCTCGGCGACCAGGTCGATCATGTAATGCAGCGCCGAGAGCATGCCGAGGCCCAGCAGGTCGAACTTCACCAGTCCCACTGCGGCGCAGTCGTCCTTGTCCCACTGCAGGACGCTGCGGTTCTCCATGCGCGCCCATTCCACCGGGCACACGTCGGCGATGGGACGGTCGCAGATCACCATGCCGCCGGAGTGGATCCCGAGGTGTCGCGGGAAGCCCTCGATCTGGGCGGCCAACTCCAGGACCGCCGGCGGGATGTCCGTCCCGGTTTCGGCGCCGACGCCGCTCCACCTGCTGACCTGTTTGCTCCACGCGTCCTGCTGCCCCTGCGAGAAGCCGAGCGCGCGGGCCATGTCCCGCACCGACGACCTGCCCCGGTAGGTGATGACGTTGGCGACCTGCGCGGCGTACTCGCGGCCGTACTTGGCGTAGACGTGCTGGATGGCCTCCTCCCGGCGGTCGGATTCGATGTCGACGTCGATGTCGGGCGGGCCGTCGCGTTCGGGCGAGAGGAACCGTTCGAACAGCAACTGGTTGCGCACCGGGTCCACGTTGGTGATGCCGATCGCGTAGCAGACGGCCGAGTTGGCCGCCGATCCTCTTCCCTGACAGAGGATGTCGTTGTCCTTGCAGAACGAGACGATGTCGTGGACCACGAGGAAGTACCCAGGAAAGTTGAGCCTCTCGATGATTCCGAGTTCGTGTTCGATCTGCTCGTAGGCGGCCGAATTCGATGACGGCGGCCCGTAACGCCGACGCGCACCCCGCATGGTGAGCTCACGCAGCCAACTCGCCTCGGTGTGCCCGTCCGGGACGTCGAACGGCGGCAGTTGCGGCGCGATCAGCCGCAGGTCGAACGCGCACTCGAGCCCCAACTCGGCCGCACCCGACACGGCTTGCGGGTACTGCGCGAACAGTCGCGCCATCTCCACCCCCGACCGCAGGTGCGCGCCGCCGGTGGGAGCGAGCCAGCCCGCCGCCTCGTCGAGACTCTGCCGGGCCCGCACCGCGGCCATCGCCATCGCGAGCCGTCGCCGTGACGGTCCCGCGAAGTGCGCGGCCGTGGAGGCGATCACGGAAAGGCCTTGCCGCCCGGCCAGTTCTGCGAGCCGCGCGTTGATCTCGTCGTCCTCCGGCAGCCCACGATGTGTCAGTTCGACCGTCACCCGATCCGCACCGAAGCGGTCGACGAGATCGCGTAGGGCGGCGGCGGCCGCGTCGGGGCCGCCCGCCGCGAGCGCGCTCCGCACGTGACCCTTGCGGCAGCCGGTGAGGATCTGCCAGTGCCCGCCGGCGGCCTCGGTGAGCGTGTCGTAGTCGTAGCGCGGCTTGCCCTTCTCACCGCCGGCCAGGTGCGCGGCCGCGATCTGACGGGACAGTCGCCGGTAGCCCTCCTGCCCGCGCGCCAGCACCAGCAGGTGGGTGCCGTCCGGATCGGGGATGCCGGTACGCGGCGCCGCGTCGAGCGACAACTCGGCCCCGAACACCGTCCGCATGTTCAGTTCCTTCGCGGCCTCGGCGAATCGGACCACCCCGTACAGCCCGTCGTGGTCCGTCAGCGCGATCGCGTCGAGACCGAGCCTCACCGCTTCCTCCACCAACTCCTCGGGCGGGCTGGCACCGTCGAGGAAGCTGAAGGCCGAGTGCGTGTGCAGTTCCGCGTAGGGAACGGTGGCACCGACGGGTCGGGACGTCTCGCCTCGATAGTCTCCGCGCTTACGGGACCACGCCGGACTGTCGCCGCCGTCGCCCGGGAACTCCGCATCCCGACGCGGCCGCCCCGACAGCACCCGCTCCATCTCCGCCCACGTCGGCGGACCGTTGCCCCATCCCATCCCTCTGCAGCCTTCCCGCAGGCACCAGCCCGCACACCAGGGAAGATGCCGACGGGGAAGACGCATCTTTCGAACTCATGTTCGAGTCTGACACGTGTGCCCGGCGGGGTCAACGCGGACCCCGCCGGGCAACCGCCTATTTCCGGTCGAGGCTGCGATAGGTGATGGTCTCGAAGTCGAGATAGCCCCCAATCGACGCCGGGTCGACGAACGGCAGGACCTGCGTCGCCCAGAATCCGGCGATGCCGTTGCGTCGGTCGATCCAGTAGTAGAGGTTCGCGAGCCCGGCCCAGCCGAGAGATCCGGCCGGTCGGCCGGTCGGCGCGTCCTCGTCGTTGACCATGAACGTGTACGCCCACGACTTGCGCTGGCCGGGGAAGAACTCCGCGTCGTGCGAAAGTTCGGGTTCGACACCGGGCAGCATCGTCACCTGGTGACCGTCCAACCCGCTCTGCACGGCCTGCCGCACAGTGTCCGGAGCGAGGACACGCCCGTGCTCGCCCGCCCCGTCACCGAGCCACATGCGGAGGAACTTCGTGTAGTCGCCGGCCGTCGAGTAGAGCCCGTGCCCACCCATGTGCACCTCGGGATCCTGCGGCAGAACCAGGTCGAGCGGTTCGAGCGTGCCGTCCGCGCCCCGCTGATGGACGGTGGCCCTACGCCGTTCCATCTCCGGGGTCATCGTGAACGCAGTGTCGGCCATCCCCAGGGGGGCGAAGATGCGTTCGGCCATCACGTCACCCAACCGCTCACCTCTGACAGCCTCGACCACGAGGCCGGCCCAGTCGATGTTCGAACCGTACTGCCAGCGTTCACCGGGCTCGAACAGCAGCGGCGTCTCCAACGACGCCCGGGTCCCGGTGATGATGCTGGGCTGACCGTGCTCGACCGCCAGGCGGTGGTAGGTCTCGTCGAAGAAGGAGTATCCGAGTCCCGCGGTGTGCAGCAACAGCATGCGCGTGGTGATCTCACGCCGGGGCGCCCGCAGCACCGGGGCCCCCGACGCATCGAACCCGTCGATCACCTGGAGCTTTCCGATCTCCGGGAGGTAACGTGCTGCCGGCGCATCCAGGTCGACGAGCCCCTCCTCCACGCACTGCAGCACGGCGGTGCCGGTGATCGCCTTCGTCGTCGAGAACATCGCGAAGACCGTGTCGAGGGTCATCGGCTGCTGTGTGCCACCGACCGATCGGAGCCCGGCCGCACCCTCGAACACGGTGCCGTTCCGGTCCGTCAGCATCGCGACCACACCGGGCACCTGCCCGGCACCGCCGGCCGCCGTCACGTCACGCAGGACGGCGTTCAGTTCCGAATCACGTTGGCCCATGGTTTTTCTCCTGTCAGCGAGAAGTCGTTGCAGGAGAGCAACCTACGAGGATCTGCGCGGCACCCATGTCCCCGATCGGCAACACCCGTCCCGAATCGGCAGCCGTTCGTGAGCCGCGTCACCCCTGCGCGCGACTCAGGGTGTCCGACGGATTCTCGCCGAATCGCCGCCGGTAGGCGGCTGCGAACACACCCATGTTCACGTACCCCCACGCACCGGCAGCGGCAGCGACCGTGGATGTCGACGACGACAGTTCTCGCCGCACCCCCTGCAACCGCTGCTCCCGCAGACAGTCTCGCGGCGTGATCCCGAGGTACTCACGGAACGCGCCGGACAGGGCACGCACGCTGACACCGACCGACCCCGCAACCTCTGACACGGTCGGTAGGTCCTGCGCATTGTCCTCGATGTAGCGCACGGCGCGCCGGACATAGCCCGGGGCACGCACACCGCTGGTCGACACCGGATCGATGCCGGCGTCGGCGGCCCACTCGGCGAGCAGCTGCGCGGCGATCAGTTCCTGCAGGTTCAGCCGGACACGTTCGTGATCGACCAGGTTCCGTGCACTCGACAGGGTGCGAGTGACGTACTCCATCAACCCGAGCCACGGGCCGCCCGGCCCACCGATGACGCACTTGTGCCGCCACAATCGGTCGTCGGGCATCCACCCCCACCAGCTCAGTGCCAGATCGGCGAGCATTCGGTGCGGAATCGTGAGGTTCAGTTGCAGGTGCGCGGCGTCCGCGTCGAACCGGTAGTCGACCCGACTGCAGTCGGCGACGAAGGTCTCCCCGGTCGTCAGATCGACACTCGACTTCGCAGTGATCTCGTGCCGCGTCCACCCGGCGAGTGTGGTGAGCACCAGGATGTTGCCCGCCTCCGGGGCGAACTCGCCGATCGTCACCGGGATTCCGTAGCTGAACCGGGTCAACGTCATCTCACCGATCTCCGCCGAGAACATGCTGGACGCAGGGGCGAGCGCGCGGCCGACCGGTCGCACCTCGTACGGCATGTAGACCGCGTCCGACCACTGCTTGATCTCGTCCCAGTCGGTGACCAGTCCCGCCGCCCGCTCATCGCGGGTCCGGGGATCGAATGTCGATGACACACCGGGAGCATAGGCAGCTTCGCCCCGACCGGGAACCCCTCGGCGTCCCGGCGCCGTTCGCGGATCAGGAATCGGCGATCCACGTGTCCCAGGCAGGCCGGGTCAGTTCTGCGAGCTCCCGGTACCCACCGCTGTCCGGGTGTGCGCCGTCGCCGTTGCGTACCTCCTCCGCCCAGACCGCGTTGCCCGACAACTCCGCGAACACCGCGACGTACGGCACCCCGGCACCGAGGCAGATGTCGGCGAAGGATCGGTCCAATCGTGCCGTCCGCTCGTTCTGCCCGACGTCCGCGATCGGCGGCGGTCCGACGACCAGCGCCCGCCACCCGGTCTCGGCGCATTCCTTCAGTACCGCGGCCAGATTCTCCACGGACCGGGCAGGGTCGACCCGCACCGATCCGTTCTCGACCGTCGTGTCGTTGACGCCGAACGAGAACACCACGCGCCCTTCGCAACCGGACGGCAGTCGGGGCGTGCACTCCCCCAGCCAGCGGTCGCGGATCTCGCTCGACGTCTGCCGGCGCACCCCGAGGTTGTAGGCCGTCAGACCCGCCCGCGCCGTTCCCGCCGCGAGTCGGCCCGCCCACCCCAGGTACTCGGAATCACCGACCCCCGCAACGAAGGAGTCGCCGACGAAACACACCCGCACATCATTCATAGCCATGATGATGTCAGCGTCGACGTCCGAACCAACCCCGCTTGCGCTTGCTCTGCCCGGCATCGAACCTCAGCCGTAGGACGGTGCGTTCGGGATCGATGTCGCTCGGGGCGTGATCGACGACGATCTCGGCGACCTCGGTGCTCCCGATCGTGTCGCCGTCGTTGATGACGGGGCCTTCCTCGAGAAGGTACGAGGTGATGCCGGTGAGACGGTCGAACGTGTCGCCGGCGGACTCGGGGGTGTCCGGGATCTCGATGTCCGGGAGGTCGAGCATGTCGAGACCTCGTGTGTGACCGGTCATCACGCCGTCGGGGCGCCGGCCGACGTTGATCGCGACCCAGGCGAGCAACGGCGGCTCGGGCAGCATGTCCTTCACGAGGTCACGGAACAGTGCGGGCAGGATGATGTGATTCGCACTGCCGAAGTACACGGCGCGGATGGTGCCGCTGAGCGCGACGAGCGACGCGACGACACGGGACAACAACACCGCGTCCGCGATCGCGTCCTCGTCGGTGCTTCCCGGACGGAGCACGGTGACGATCGTGTGCGCGGTGTAGTCGGTAGGAGCGGGCACCTCCTTCGGCCACAGCCGACTGTGCCCGGCGATGTCGGCGACGTCGTCGCCCACCGGGGAAGGAACTGTGAGCAGCGCAATCATCCTGCCGTCCAGGTCGAGACGCACCGGCCCGTCCCGGTCTGCGGACTCGTCCCGATCGACGGCAAGGCCGGAGAGTTCGACGTCCGGCCAGTCCAGCCGCATTTGCGCGGCGAGCGCTTCGGCAGTGACGTCGGCGTCGAGCCGGTCCTGGAACAGCATCGCGAGCGCGGGCATGGGCTCCCTCGGAGAATCGTGTGCGTATCGACGCGATCGGCGACCGCACGGGATGCTTCCAGGACCGCGTCGCGCTACACCCTATCCGTGGACCGGACATCCTCGACATTCTGCCCACGCGGCGGACAGCCGACGACCTCGCGACCGAATCAGTCGAACCCGAACCACGAATCCGGCGCGAACACCTCGTAGTGGACCTTCTCCGGCGAAATACCTTTGACGACAGCGATCCTGCGAACCTGTCGCATGAATCGCGGTGATCCGCACAGGTATACCTCAGCGCCGCTGTCCCATTCGCGGTCACGCAGAAGTGGCACCGCCTCCTCCGCGTCGTCGACGTAGTACGTCTCGAGCCACGAATAGCCGGGATACGCCTCGAGGAGACCGAGGATCCGACTCCGATGAGCGAACGACTGCTCGTCCTTGTCGACGTGCACCACATAGACCGGCCGGGTGTCCCGCACGGCGATCATCTCCTGCAGGATCGCGACGGTCAGCGACGAGCCGACACCGGACGAGCCGAGCACGACCGGGTTGTCGTTCCGGACCGGGTACGCGGTCCCGGACGGGATGGACACCACCAGCGGATATCCGATCCCGGCCTCGGCGATCAGCTTGTTCGACACCAGACCGCCCGGCATGGGGTCGACGGTAATCTCCCACGTGTCCGGCTCGTCCCCCGACATCACCGTGTACTGACGGATCTGCCGAGCGCCGTCGCCGACGATCATCGCGACCGAAATATACTGTCCAGCAGAATAGTTCACCATCGAAACACCCGTACCGCCTGCCAGCGTGAACGTCCACACTCCCGGCGCGACCTCACGGCGACCGACCACCGTGAGCACATGCCAC
This sequence comes from Rhodococcus sp. AG1013, assembly GCF_003350365.1. Lineage (NCBI taxonomy): Bacteria > Bacillati > Actinomycetota > Actinomycetes > Mycobacteriales > Nocardiaceae > Rhodococcus > Rhodococcus sp. AG1013. The sequence goes on along the minus strand of NZ_QQAT01000030.1, from coordinate 13,173 downwards.
ACGCATCCTGCCGCAACCTCGGCCCGGTCGTACATCGCCGCTTCCTGCGCGATCAGCGAGTCGGCCATCAGCCAGTACACCTCGTCCCAGGCAGCCGCGACCTCCGGGGTCACGGCGTCACCGAGCACGTCGCCGATGGCCCTGAACAGCGCCCGGTGCACCAGGTCGTAGTGCACCCGCGAGATACCCAGGGACGCATGCTTCGCGGCGATCCGCGACATCACCCGGTCGACCGGCGGTGCATCCTCGGTGACCAGCAGGGTGGCGAACGCCGCGATCGAACCGGCCAGGGCCTTCTGCTGCTCGCCGTTCGCCTGATTGGACCTGTTGAACAGGTCGGACTCCAGCGCGGGCACCCCGTCGAACAGATGACGGTAGAAGACCTCACTGATCTCCCCCAGGTGCTCCCCCACCACCGGCAACGTAGCCTCGATGATCGGAAGCGAGTCCGGCGACAGCAGAGACGAATTCGGTGCGGACGCCCTCCCGGTTCCGGAGTCGCCGGCGCCCACGACGACGGAGGGCGCGACAGTGGAGATGCCGACGGGGGCGACTACGATAGACATGAGGAAATCAGAGACCTTTCGGGACCGACCGGTTACCGCAATACAGCATCACCGATCCCCCCACGACAGGCAATTTATGGAGTTCGGGGCAATTGCCCGGTTTAGATCGGCTTGAGCGCCCACTCTTCGTCCCGATCCGCGGGATCCCGTCTCGAACCCGCGGGAACGGGCGCTCGGGCCGACAGGATCAGCCGTTCACCGGCGTGTGTTATCCAGAAGCCATGAGCGCAGGTTCCCCCGAATCAGAGTCAGCTTCCGGCACGCAGTTTCCGATCGGCACGACGACCGCGACCATCCGGGCGATGGCGGCAGGGCTCGCGCCGAGCGAACGCCGCGTCGCGGACGTGTGCGTGGAGCGGCCGCGCGAGGTGGCGTGGTGGTCCGCGGCGGATCTCGCGGAGGCGGCATCGACGTCGACCGCGACCGTGGTGCGCGCGTGCCAGAATCTCGGCTTCACCGGCTTCCAGCACGTACGGATGCTGCTGCTGCGCGACCTCGGCGCGGAGACCTCCACGACGCCGCAGGACGCCTCGCCGCCGGGCAGCATCGGCGTGCTGCAGGCGATCGTCTCGGAGGTCGGTTCGGACCTGTCCGGAGGTCTGGCGCCGCTGTCGGAGAAGTCCTTCGACGACACGGTGCGCGTACTCGCGAACGCGCGGCGAATCTTCGTCGTCGCGAACGGCGGCTCGGCACCGGCCGCCGCCGCCTTCGCGGTTCGGATGCTGGTCAACGGCAGGATCGCCGAGGCACCCACCGACACCGTCGTCCAACTGTTCGCAGCACGGACCCTGACCGCCGACGACGTCTGCGTCGCGGTCAGCGACTCGGGCATGAACGCGTACACGATCGACGTGACGAGGGCCGCCCGCGCGGCCGGCGCGTACGTCGTCGGCGTGACCGGCCATGCCCGGTCCACGTTGGTCGAACTGTCGGACTCCGCGCTGGTGATCGGGAACGGGTCGGGCCCGTACGCCGGGCACGGGGTGTCGGCGACAATCATCCAGCTGACGTTCCTGTTGGGGCTGCAGGTCGCGGTGTCCGAGGTCGACGGGGCGACCACCGACGCCGCCACGAAGAGCCTGGAACACTTTGCCGCCCTGATGAATCCGCCGATCATCGAGAACGAGCCGACGGACCGCATCTAGCCCACCAAACCTCATCGTTCGTTGCTGGACCATTCAGTTCACGTTCACCTTCGACTGGCTAACTACTCGATGTAATGAGAATTCCGAATCGAGCCGATTCGGGTAATCACGTTTCATCGGGAGAGGGTCATGGGCAGTATTCGAATCGAGGGCCTGGGCAGGAGCTTCGGCGGCGTCACCGCCGTCGACGACATCTCGATGGAGATCCAGGACGGCGACTTCCTGGTGCTCCTGGGCCCCTCAGGCTGCGGCAAGACCACGCTCCTCCGAATGATCGCCGGACTACTGGAGCCGACCAGCGGACGCATCGTCCTCGACGGCGAGGACATCACCTCGGCGCCCGCGCGCAAGCGTGACGTCGCGATGGTCTTTCAGAACTACGCGCTCTACCCGCACCTGTCGGTGGCCCGCAATCTCGGTTTCCCGCTCAAGGTGCGGAAGGTCGAGAAGAGTCAGGCCGCGGAACGGGTCGACGAGGTCGCGCGCCAACTCGAGATCGCGCACCTGCTCGACCGGAAGCCGAAGGAACTGTCGGGCGGCCAGCGACAGCGCGTGGCTGTCGGGCGCGCGATCGTCCGCAATCCCAAGGCGTTCCTGATGGACGAACCCCTGTCCAACCTGGACGCCAAGCTGCGGACCGCGACACGACGCGAACTCACCGATCTGCACCGACGACTCGGCGCGACGTTCGTGTACGTCACCCACGACCAGGTCGAGGCGATGACGATGGCGACCCGGATCGCGCTCCTCAACGGTGGCGCCGTCGAACAGATCGGCACCCCGGAGGAGGTCTACGACCGCCCGGCCTCGGTGTTCGTCGCCGGCTTCCTCGGCAGCCCCGCGATGAACCTGCTCGACGCCACGGTCCGCACCGTCGACGGCGCCGTGTGCGCCCTCGCCCCCGGCATGCGTGCGGACCTGTGGCCGGGCGAGACCGACGACCTCGACGTGGTCCTCGGCATCCGTCCCGAACACCTTCGCGTCGGCGACAACACCGAATCCGTATGCCTCACCGCGACTGTCGATTCCGTCGAGAACCTCGGCAGCGAGGAGATCGCGTACTGCACGGTCGGCGACACGACGGTGTGTGTCCGGTCCCCGCGGCCGATCGCGATGAAGCCCTTGCAGATCCTCACCCTGACCGCCGATCCGCAACACGTGCACCTGTTCGACCGCGCGAGCGGTCGGCGAATCGAGTGGATCGATGTACCCCAGCACACCGACGTTCCTGTTTCTCCAGCTAGGAGCTTGACCCATGCGTAGACGCACCACCGGCCTGGCGCTGCTGTCGCTGGCCGCCCTCACCCTCACCGGATGCGCCACCGGCGCCGGCGCCTCGAGTTCGTCGTCCGACGGCGTCGTGCCCGAACTCGACCCCGACCAGAAGGTCGAGATCACCTTCGAGTCCTACAACCTGACACAGGCAGGTCCGTGGACGGACACCATCACCGGATTGATCGCCGACTTCGAGGCCGAACATCCCAACATCGATGTCAAACCCCAACCACCGCAAGGAACATCGGCCGCGGGAAGCGGAACGGCGAGCAGCGTGCAGACCCAGTTGCTCGCCGGAACCCCGCCCGACGTGGCGCAGTTGACCTTCGACACGCTCGACTTCGCCGTCAACGAGCTGGGTGCCCGTTCCCTCGACTCGATGGTCGGCGCCGATGCCGTCGACGAGCATCTCGCAGGCGCGCACCCCTATCACCCGCGGGCCGCGACCCTCGGCGACTGGGAGGGCCAGACGTACGGCATGCCGTACGTCTTCTCCACCCCGGTCCTGTTCTACAACGCCACCGCGTTCCAGAAGGCGGGCCTGCCGGACGACACCGACCTGTCGACGTGGACCGATGTCGCGGCGGCCGCGAAGAAGATCACCGCGACGACAGGCAAGCCGGCGCTGACGATCTCGTGCGCGGTCAAGGGCGGCAACTGGTGCATGCAGGGACTGTTCCGGTCGGCCGGCGGCAATGTGCTGTCCGAGGACCGCAGCACCGTCGAGTTCGCGAGCGACGATTCGCTCGCGGCGGTGCAGATGCTGCGCGACCTGTACGACCAGGGCGTGCTCGCCAACCAGGACTCGGCGGGCCAGATGGAGAGCTTCATGAAGGGCGACAGCTCGATCCAGCTGCAGTCCTCGGCGGTCCAGGGCATGCTGCTGGGCGCGTCGAAGGCCGCCGGCTGGGAACTGCGGGCCGCGGCGATGCCCGCGTTCGCCGGCGGCGAGGCGGTGCCCACCAACTCCGGCTCGGCGCTGTTCGTGTTCTCCCAGGATCCCGCGAAGCAGCGCGCATCGTGGGAGCTGATCAAGTTCATGACGAGCGATCACGCGTACACCGAGATCTCGTCCAAGATCGGCTACCTGCCCCTGCGCACGTCGCTGACCACCGACCCCACGGCACTGAAGGCCTGGGCCGACGGCAACCCGCTCCTCGCCCCCAATCTGAAGCAGTTGGACCGGCTCGAGCCGTGGCAGTCCTACCCGGGCAACAGCTACGTTCAGATCGACGACATCCTCGCCACCGCGATCGAGGAGTCGGTCTTCTACGGCAAGGACCCCGCCTCCACGATGGCCGCTGCCCAGCAGCGCGCCCAGGACCTGATCGGCTGAGTGAAACGAACATGACGACCAACCTCGACCGCACCCCGTCCCGCCGCCTCCCGGCCCGCGGTGTGCACAACCTCCGCGATGTCGGCGGATATCCGACAGTGTCGAACCTGACGACCAAGTGGGGCAAGCTCTTCCGCTCGGACGCCCTGCACGGAATCGACGCCGACGGTCGTGCCGAACTGGCGGGCCGCGGCCTGGCGCTCGTCATCGACCTGCGGGAGACGGACGAACGGACCAGCGCACCGAACGCACTCGACGGCGTCGGGCACCGCGAGGTGCACCTGCCCGTCTACCGCGACGGACTCGGCACCCGCGGCGCGACCTACACCGCCGAGACCCTAGACCTCGGCGGGATCTACACCTGGATGCTCGACGACCACGGCTCCGCCCTGACCGACGCCGTCCGCCTCATCGCCGACTCCGGAAGCGACCCGGTCCTGGTGCACTGCACTGCCGGCAAGGACCGCACCGGCCTGGTGATCGCCCTGGCCCTGGCGGCCGTCGGCGTCGACGACCGCGACATCGCCGCCGACTACTCCCTGTCCGAGCTGATGCTGGCCGGTGAATGGGTGGACGCGATGACCGCCGTGATGGCGGCGCGCGGCCTGCCCGCCGGAACCGACATCACCCAGATCGTCGCATCCAGCCCGGCCCCGCTGATGCTCGCCACGCTCGCGTCACTGCGCGAGCGCCACGGCGACGTGCCCGACTACCTGCGCGCGCACGGCATGACCGACACCGAACTCGGCAATCTGCGCGTCTGCCTCCTCGGCTGACCCCCACCCTCACGAACCCGAAGGAAGACAACCATGTCCACGAACGGACAGTACGGCGCCACCGAACACTTCGTCCTGCACATCAGCGACACCCACTTCGTCGGCGACGGCGAGTTGCTCCACGGCAGCGTCGACAGCGACGCCAACCTGGGCCGCCTGTTCGACCGCCTCGACCGCGCCGGGCAGCGACCCGAGGCGATCGTGTTCACCGGCGACCTCGCCGACGCCGGCAACCCGCAGGCGTACGCCCGGCTGCGGGACATGGTCGAGCCTGCAGCGGAGAAGCTGGGCGCCCAGGTGATCTGGGTGATCGGCAACCACGACAGCCGGCCCGAGTTCCGTGCGGGCCTGCTCGGCACCGAGCCCACACAGGAGTCGGTGGACATGGTCCACGACATCGACGGCCTGCGGATCATCGCGCTCGACAGCACCGTTCCCGGCCACCATCACGGCGAGATCACCGACGAGCAGATCGATTGGCTCCGTGATGTTCTCGCGACTCCTGCCCCGCACGGGACGCTGCTGGCGCTGCATCACCCGCCGGTGCCGAGCCCGCTGGAACTGCTCGAGTCCGTCGAACTGCGCGACCAGCACCGACTCGAGGACGTGCTGCGCGGCACCGACGTCCGCGGCATCCTCGGCGGCCACCTGCACTACTCGACCACCTGCACCTTCGCAGGCATCCCGGTGTCCGTCGCATCGGCCACCTGCTACACCCAGGACCTGTTCCCTGCGGGCGGCGGCATGCGCGGCCAGGACAGCGGGCAGTCGTTCAACCTGGTGCACGTGTACTCCGACCGGATCCTGCACACCGTCGTACCGGTCGAGGAGGGCCCGACGCTGTACGAGGTGACGATGGAGCAGCTGCGCTACTACCAGTCGCTGTCCCCCGAGGAGCAGCTCGCGGTCATGGCCGACGCGTCGAACCACTGATCCGACCCCGAAACCGATTGCGAGTATTCGATGTTCGTCGAAGTTCCGGCGAGCGCTGAGCCGCGGAGCGTCACCCCGGCCCTGCCTGTGCAGGCAGGGCCGGGGTGGCGGTCACGCGCAGCACGGCGCGCCGTCCCCTACATGTTCCTGCTGCCCGCGGTCGTCCTGCTCGTGATGTGGACCTACAAGCCGCTCGCCGAGACGGTGGGGCTGTCGTTCTACAAATGGAACATGATCCCGACCAGCCCGAAGACGCCGGTCGGCCTGGACAACTACGTCACCGTGCTCTCGCTCCCCGAACTGCACCAGGCACTGTGGAACACCGCCCTCTACATCGGCGCGTTCATGGTGTTCTCCCTGGTTCTCCCGCTCGCGATCGCGCTCCTGTCCGCCCGGGTGAGCGGCCGGGCCCGCACGTTCTACCAAGCACTGATCTTCGTCCCGTTCCTCGTGACTCCCGTTGCGAGCAGCGCCATCTGGCGCTGGCTGTTCAATCCCGACAACGGCATGATCGCCCGCAACTCGGCGACGATGGGTCACGACCTCGGCAACGTGTTCCGAGATCCGAAGCTCGCGCTGATCGGCGTGGTCGTGATCGTCGGATGGCAGATGCTCGGCTTCGGCGTTCTCGTCATCTCTGCGGGAATGGCGGGGATCAGCCCCGACTACGGCCACGCGGCCGCGCTCGACGGCGCCACGCCGTCGACGATCACGCGCCGGATCACGCTGCCGCTGCTCTCCCCCACCCTGCTGTTCCTGGCGATGATGACGATCCTGCTCAGCGCGCAGTGGACCTACCCGGTGATCGACGTCCTCACGCAGGGCGGACCCAGCGGCTCCTCGACCAACATCTACTACCTGTTGTACGAGTTCGGTTTCCGCAACTTCGATGCCGGCATGTCGGCCGCCGCGGGCACCCTGTTCTTCCTCGGCTTCGGCGTCATCGCGCTCGTGTTCGTGCGGCTGACCGAGCGCCTGAGCTTCTACGACAACTAGGAACCAGTCATGGCCTTCGTCCTCCTCGACCCGCCCAAAGTGCCCACTGCAACCAACGCACCCACCGCGCCGTCCGGATCGCCCGAACCACAGCGCAGGAGCGGTCGCCGAGTCGCGCTCGGTCACGTGGCGCTCGCAGCGCTCGCGGTGTTCAGTGTCTTCCCGGTGTACTGGATGTTCGCCACCGCGTTCCGCCGACCGGAGGACACGTTGTCCGGCAGCCCGGTCCCGTGGCCGCTGAGTACCGAGAGCTTCCGGTACGTGTTCGACACCATCCCGATGCTGTCGATGCTCCTCAACACCTTCGCGATGGCGTTCGTGGTCGCGGTCAGTCAGCTACTGGTAGCCCTGCTCGCGTCGTACGCGTTCGCACGCTGGGACTTCGTCGGCAAGCGCCTGCTGTTCCTTCTGTTCGTCGGATCCTGGCTGGTGCCGTTCCAGGTCACGATGATCCCGAACTACCTGTTGATCTCGCAGATGGGCCTGCTCGACACCGTGGCCGGCGTGGTGATCCCCAACCTGTGCTCGGCGTTCGGCGTCATGCTGCTGCGCCAGCACATGGAGGCATTCCCGCGTGAGCTGCTCGACGCGAGCGAGATGGACGGGCAGGGTGCGTGGGCGTCGCTCTGGCGTGTGATCGTGCCGAACATGCGACCGGCACTCGCGGCCCTGGGCATCATGCTGTTCATCTCGGCGTGGAACGAGTACCTCTGGCCGTCGCTGATCCTGCGGAACTCCGATGCCCTGGTGCAGATCGGTATCCGCAGCTTCCTCGGCGCGGAGGGCAACAACTGGGGCGCGGTGATGGCCGCCTCCGGCATCGCATGTCTGCCGATCTTCCTGATCTACATGTTCCTGCAGCGGCACGTCGTGGACGCCTTCGTGCGATCCGGGTTGAAGTGACCGGCGCCTGACAGCGCAGGTGGTCAAGCTCCGTGGCGGTAACGCGATTCGTAGGCGTCTCGTTCCTGGCCGAGTCGCTGTTGTTTGTGGGCGTTGAGCAGTTCCGGGTCGAGACCGTGGCTGACGAGGCGGTGTCGAAGGTAGATCGCCTTCAGCGCCAGCAGGAAGTACACGAAGGGCAGAAACAGCAACAGCACCATGCCGATTCGGATGATCCACGGTCCGGGGATCAACAGCAGAGCAACCAGGATCGGTACCAGCGGAACCAGGCAACGGACCGCGTAGCGCCGGGTGGCGCCCGGCCCGGTGATGTCCCGGACAACCCACTCGTGCAGGTGGTCGGGAAGCGTCCTGCCCAGGATGTAGCCGAGGCGCTGACCGCCGGTGGGCGCCGGCGAACTCGGCCTCGCCGGAAATGTGCTGTGTGTCATCGTCAGTCCTCGCTGGCAATCGTTGGATGGCGGGTATCGGCGAAGACGATTGCGCGTGCGTGCTCGATCGCTTCGGGGGTGGTGGCGAAGAGTCGGCGGCTCTCGCCGTCACTGGTGGTGAACACGCCGAGCGCGGCCAGGGGGCGCAGATGCTCGGGTTTGGCACCGGCGATCAGGACGGTGATCTGACGATTCTCGAGCTTCGCGATGACGTCCTGGAGTACGAGGGTGCCGGTGGCGTCGAGGGCGGTGATCCGCGACATTCGCAGGATCACCACCTTGACGTCGGAGACTTCGGCGAGTTCGAGCAGGAATCGATGCGCAGCGGCGAAGAACAGGGCACCGTCGATCCGGTACGCGACGATGTGCTCGCGCAGCAGTTCGTGTTCCTCGGCCAGGTGATCGCCGGTCTCGTCGAGCGGGACCTGTTCGATGCGGGCGGAGCGCGCGACTGCACGCAGCGCAAGGATCGCGGCGAACCCGACGCCGACGGCAACAGCCGCGACCAGGTCGAACACGACGGTGACCAGGAACGTCGCCACCATGACGATCGTGTCGGCCCTGGTGGCGCGCACGATCGCGAGAATGGACGCGGTCTCGACCATCCGGACAGTGGTAGCCAGGAGAACTCCGGCGAGTGCGGCCAACGGGATCTCGGCGACCAGTCCGGCGGCGAGGTAGACGATGGCGGCGAGGATTGCCGCATGGGTGAGCGCGGCCAGGCGCGTGCGGGCACCGGATCGAACATTGACCGCGGTCCGGGCGATCGCCCCCGTGGCGGGCACTCCGCCGAAGAGGGGTGCGGCGATGTTCGCCAGGCCCTGACCGAGCAGTTCACGGTCCGGGTTGTGGCGTGTTCCCACCGCCATCGAGTCGGCGGCGGTCGCGGACAGCAGCGATTCGAGGGCGCCGAGGGCTGCGACGGCGAGGGCGGGCGCCAGCAGTGAGGTCACCTCACCGGGATGCAGGAAATCCAGGGACGGGGCCGCGAATCCGGAAGGGATGGAACCGATCCGCGCGAGATCGAGGTGGAACAGCTGCGCCACGATCGTGGCGACAGCGACCGCCAGAAGCGAGAACGGCACTCGGGGCAGGTAGCGGCCGCCGACGAGGATCACGGCGGCCACGCACAGCGCGGTCGCTGGAGTCAGGACCGACGGGTTCTCCAGGTAGCGGCGAACAGCGTCGAAGGCGCTCTGCCACACCTTCTCCCCCTCCGCGCCCGAAACACCGAGCGCGGCCGGAACCTGCTGCAGGGCGATGACGACGGCGATGCCCGCGGTGAACCCCTCGATCACCGGGGCAGGCACAAAGCGCACGGCCCGCCCGACGCCCGCGAACGCCAGCAGCACCAGGATGATGCCGGCGATCAAGCCGACAGCGAGCACTCCGGTCGGCCCGTACTGGGCGACGATCGGGACCAGGACGACGGTCATCGCACCGGTCGGCCCCGACACCTGGAACCGCGAACCGCCGAAGACGGCGGCGACCACACCGGCGACGACCGCTGTCGTCAAGCCTGCTGCGGCGCCGAGACGGGAACTGATTCCGAATCCCAACGCGAGTGGCAGCGCGACGAGCGCGACGATGAGTCCGGCGAGCAGATCGGCGCCCGGCGCGCGGACAGCGGGGCTCCAGTCGCTCCAGCGCGGCATCAAGACGACTGCGGCGCGCGCGGCGTCGGCGACGCGGCCGCCCGAGGCGGGAACGGAACGAGGTTCAGACATTCACGGTGATCCTGGTAGATGGGCTGAGAGTGGCCCGACCCGAGTCGAGATCGGTTCGGCTCGGGTCGGGCCGAGAAGGCGTGGAGCGCAGGGGGATCGACGTGACGCGCTCCACGCCTCGTCATGGACGGGGCGTTCTACCCCGATTGCGGGCGCGTCACCGCTCGTCGCGACGAACCCGGCTGAAGTGCTCGTCGCGCACCGGCACCGGATCACCGAGCAGGTCCCGGCCGGACAGTCGCAGCTTGAGGGCCGCGAGTTCATCGCGAAGCGCGTCGGGCAGGGTGTTGCCGCCGATGGTGGCGAACCACTCGTCGATCAGTCGAGTCTCGGTGATCCACTCGTCGGGATCGACGTTCAGCGCCGCCGCCACCTCGGCCTTGTCGACCGTCAGGCCATTCAGGTCCAAGTCGTCGACGGCGGGCACGTTCCCGATCGGCGTCGCCTCGGCCCCAGCCGCGCCGTCGATCCGGCGCAACGCCCATTCGAGGATCCGGGCGTTCTCGCCGAACCCGGGCCACAGGAAGCGTCCGTCGTCACCGCGGCGGAACCAGTTGACATAGAAGATCCTCGGAAGCAGCGACGGGTCGGTCTTGGTGCCGATGTCGAGCCAGTGCGCGAAGTAGTCACCGACGTGGTAACCGAGGAACGGCAGCATCGCCATCGGGTCACGGCGCACCACACCGACGTTGCCGGTGGCCGCGGCGGTCGTCTCCGACGACAGGGTGGAGGCGAGGAACACCCCGTGCTGCCAGCTCGAGGCCTCGGTGACCAGGGGAACGGTGGTGCCGCGGCGGCCGCCGAAGAAGATCGCCGAGATCGGTACGCCGGCGGGGTCGTTCCATTCCGGCGCGACGGTCGGGCACTGCGCGATGGGGGTGCAGTACCGGGAGTTCGGGTGGGCCGCAGGCTCGCCGGAGTTCGGGGTCCAGTCCCGACGCCGCCAGTCCGTCAGATGTGCGGGCGGCTGATCGGTCATGCCCTCCCACCAGATGTCGCCGTCGTCGGTGAGCGCGACGTTGGTGAAGATCGAATTGCCTCGCTCGATGGTCGCCATCGCGTGCGGGTTCGTGTGCGCGCCGGTGCCCGGTGCGACACCGAAGAACCCGGCCTCCGGGTTGACGGCGTACAGCCGACCGTCCTGCCCGAATCTCATCCAGGCGATGTCGTCGCCGATGGTCTCGGCGGTCCACCCGTCGAGGGCGGGCTCGAGCATCGCGAGGTTCGTCTTGCCGCACGAGGACGGGAACGCCGCCGCGATGTAGCGGACCTCGCGCGAGGGAGAGGTGAGCTTGAGGATGAGCATGTGCTCGGCCAGCCAGCCCTCGTCCTTGGCCATCTTCGACGCGATCCGCAGCGAGTAGCACTTCTTCCCGAGCAGTGCGTTGCCGCCGTAGCCGGAGCCGTAACTCCAGATCATGCGTTCCTCGGGGAAGTGCGAGATGTACTTGGTGTGATCGCACGGCCACGTCGCGTCTGCCTGGCCGGGGCGCAGAGGGGCACCTAGCGAGTGCAGGCATTTGACGAATTCTGTTCCGGCGGTGAGCTTGTCCCACACCGGCGCACCGGATCGGGTCATGATCTGCATCGACACGGCGACGTATTCGGAGTCGGTGACCTGAACACCGAACTTCGGCTCGGCGGCGTCCAGCGGACCCATGCAAAAGGCGATGACGTACATCGTGCGCCCGGCCATGGCCCCGCGGTACTGCTCGGTCATCACCGTCTTCATGTCGACGGGGTCCATCCAGTTGTTGGTCGGCCCGGCATCGGACTGCGATGCCGAGCAAATGAACGTGCGGTCCTCCACCCGCGCGACATCCGCCGGATCCGAGGCACACCAGAACGAATTGGGTTTGCCCTCGAGTCGAACGAAGGTGCCCTTGTCGACCAGCAGCGCGGTCAAACGGTCCCATTCGGCGGCAGAACCGTCGCACCACACCACGTTCTCCGGTTCGGTGAGTGCGGCGACATCGGCCACCCACGAGACGATCTCCGGGTGTCCGGTTGCAGTGCATGCCGATCCGGCAGGGGTACTCGTCATGACGTCTCTCCTCGTCCAGGGCTCGTGAACCGACCACCCGACGGCGAGGCCGGCTGCGTGTTCACCACGATCGATATCGAATCACAGAAGATAAGAAGTTTAGAAAGTTCGCAACTAGTGAGTAGCAGTGGGCCGCCTGAAGAAGACATCAACTCAGCCCCGCGACTCGCCTGACAGCACCGACACCTGGGGGGCCTCCTCGAGAAGCTCGGCCTGGCCGGCGACCACACCGGTGAGGATCTCTCGCGCGGTCTTCAACAGTTCGGCAACTCGGGGTGAGGTCAGCGCATACGACACCGACAGCCCCTCCCGCCGGGCCGTGACCAACCCGGCCCGCCGGAGGATCGATAGCTGCTGGGACAGGTTCGCCGGCTCGATTCCGACCTCGGGCAGCATTTCGGAAACGGCATGCTCGCGCTCACTCAACAACTCGAGAACCCTGATCCGGGCTGGATGCCCGAGGGTCTTGAAGAAATCGGCCTTCATCCGATACAGCGGCTGGTGCGAGTTCGCGACCATGTCACCTCCTGTCGTACCCATCGAAATCAGCAACTCTCCACCGAGAGGTGCACACCCTGCCCAGACAGCACGGCAGACCCGCCGTCCGCGAACTATGCTACACATTGATGCACTAGTTGCGCATCTTAGCAATTTGCCATGCCTCGCCTGTCGCCACCCGTCGGCCACCACCACAGGTCGTCCCCTGCTGTTCCAATCCAGCCCTGGATATCTCCCGAATCCTCTTGCCATATCGACTTTTTGATGTGCCGCTGATATGAAGAACACGTTCTAGTAGGTAGACACACGGAGGTTCTTCGCCATGGGCACACCAGTAATCGTCGAGGCAGTTCGCACACCGATCGGGAAGCGCGGTGGCTGGTTGTCGGGTCTGCACGCGGCCGAGATCCTCGGTGCCGCACAAAAGGGAATCGTCGATCGCGCGGGAATCGATCCGGTACTGGTCGAACAGGTCATCGGCGGCTGTGTCACGCAGGCCGGCGCGCAGTCCAACAACGTCACCCGCACCGCGTGGCTCGCCGC
>NZ_QQAT01000029.1:0-68215 GCF_003350365.1 Rhodococcus sp. AG1013 | reverse complement strand
TCGACCCCCACGCCGGCCACATCCTCACCAACCGAGGGACGCCGACCACTTGGAGTGAACTCACGACAAGTCGTGTGTCACTACATACCGTCTAGTCGGTGCGTCCGTGCTGTTCGAAGGTGCGCAGCAGCATCCCCAGTTGCCCGTACGCGGCTGTGGCGAGGCGTTCGAGGAGCGCCGACTTGATCTGTGGGGCATCGGCGGTCAGCCGTGCGAAGCCGTCGGGCGGCAGTACCGCGAGGGTCACCGCGGTGTCGGCGCGGACGTCGTTGAGAAATGTCGAGTTCAGCAACGTCGGCATCTCCCCGAACGTCATCCCCGCCGCCAGTGTCGTGATTCGGTGGATCGCGCCGTCCGCCGAGGTGACGGTGGTGCTCGCGCGGCCGGACAGGATCAGGAAGATCCCGGCGGCGGGGTCGGCGCGTCGGGCGATCAACTCACCACGCGCGAAGGTCCGCGACTCGAGTTCGTCGGTGAATCTCTCGAACTGGTCGGCGGTGAGGTCGGCCAGGAGCGGATGCTGCTCCAGGTCGATCGACTCGGGCTGACGGCCCCCGCGGCAGTGCCGCGCCAGCAGTATTTCCTCGCACCACTGGGTGGCCCAGTCCAGGTCCGCGAACACCCGTCCGCCGGGATCGTCGGGTGCAAGGGTGGACAGGGTGTGTCCGAAGAGCCCCTCCGGGTCGACCAGGGCGCTGTGGCACCCGCCGTCGGCGAGGTCGGCCCGCAGCGACTCGATCATCCGACGAGCGATCCCGCTGACTTCGTCGACCCGGCGCACATCGACCACGACGGCCTCGAGGTCGGCGCGTTCGGCGTCGATCTCCCGGACCGCCGTCTCGGCGCCGGTGAACAGTAGATCGCCGTGCAGTTCGTAGATCCGCGCGCGGCTTCCGAAGGCGTCGAGAGTGGCCAGCTCGGCGTCGGTGCGGCGTGTGCGCGACGGCGCCGAGCCGACGTCGTAGCGTGCCCGGATCGACGAGCGGGCGGCCCGGGTGACGTGCAGGAAGTGCAGTTCGAGGTCGCGGGACAGTTCCCGGCACGCCTGCACGCCGCGGACGCTGTTGCCGTGCCGGTCGAGTCGGGGGGAAAAGACGGCGATGCCCAACTGTCCGGGCAGCACCGCGAGGACGCCACCGCCGACGCCGCTCTTGGCCGGCATCCCCACCTCGGTGACCCACTCGCCGGCGGCGTCGTACATCCCGCACGTGGTCATCACGCTGAGGACCCGCTCGACGAGGGCGGGGTTGAGCACCCGGTCCCGGGTGAGCGGGTTGACGCCGTTGTTCGCCAGGGTCGCCGCCATCAGCGCGAGGTCGCGGCAGGTGACGTCGATCGAACACTGCCGGAAATACAGGTCGACGGCCTCGTCGGGGTCGCCGGTGATGACGCCGAACGAGCGCAGCATGTAGCCGATCGCGCGATTGCGGTGCCCGGTGCGGGCCTCGGACGTGTACACCGCCTCGTCCAGCGTCAGCTGCCGTCCCGCGCAGCGCGAGTAGAGCTGCCGGATCCTTTCGAACCGCTCGGCCGGATCGGCGCCGGCGACCAGCGACGCCGACGTGATGGCGCCCGCGTTGATCATCGGATTGCGCGGCCGCTCGGTGTCGGGGTCGAGGCTGATCTCGTTGAACGCCTCGCCGGACGGCTCCACATCGATCTTCTCGGCGACGGCGTCGACGCCTCGGTCGGCGAGCGCGAGCGCATACGTGAACGGCTTGGAGATGGACTGGATGGTGAATGCGGTGCCGCAGTCGCCGACCTCGTACACGTGCCCGTCGGACGTCGCGACGGCGATCCCGAAGCGGTCGGGTGTCACCGCCGCCAGCTCGGGAATGTAGTCGGCGACGTTCCCGTCGTGATTGGCCCGGACCACGTCGTACACCCGGGTGATGAACTCGTCGACCACATTGCCCATGGAGCAACAGTAGGATGAGCGAACAGTCCGGGATGTGTATTCGAGCACGAGCGGCGCGGTCGGATCCGATGCCGAGCGGCCTCGTGTTCGGCGGCTCCGTAGACTTGTCGGGCTGTCGTGTGACAGCCCGTGAACCTGCTGGAGGGAGCGATCTCGTTGGGTGTCCTTGCCCGTATCCAGACGCCTGACGACCTGCGTCAGCTCGATCCTGAGGAGATGAAGGAACTCGCCGCGGAGATCCGCGAGTTCCTGGTGCAGAAGGTGTCCGCCACCGGCGGTCATCTCGGCCCCAACCTCGGCGTCGTCGAATTGACGCTCGCGCTGCACCGGGTGTTCGATTCGCCCTCCGACCCGATCATCTTCGACACCGGCCACCAGGCCTACGTCCACAAGATCCTGACCGGCCGCAAGGACGAGTTCGACTCACTGCGCAAGCAGGGTGGTCTGTCCGGTTACCCGTCGCGCGCCGAGAGCGAGCACGACTGGGTCGAGTCGTCACACGCGTCGGCCGCGCTGTCGTACGCGGACGGGCTCGCGAAGGCGTTCGAGCTGTCCGGGCAGAACCGGCACGTCGTCGCGGTGGTCGGCGACGGCGCGCTCACCGGCGGCATGTGCTGGGAGGCGCTCAACAACATCGCGGCCGGCCGGGACCGCTCCGTCGTGATCGTGGTCAACGACAACGGCCGCTCCTACGCCCCGACCATCGGCGGGCTCGCGGACCACCTCGCGGCGCTGCGCCTGCAGCCGGGCTACGAGCGGATCCTCGACAACGGCCGCCGCATGGTGAAGAAGATGCCGTGGGTCGGCCGGGCCGCGTACCAGCTGCTGCACGGGATGAAGGCCGGACTCAAGGACGCCGTGAGCCCACAGGTGATGTTCACCGACCTCGGGATCAAGTACCTGGGCCCGGTGGACGGGCACGACGAGGTGGCGATGGAGTCGGCGCTGCGGCGGGCCAAGGCCTTCGGTGGTCCGGTGATCGTGCACGCCGTCACCCGTAAGGGCATGGGTTACGCCCCCGCCGAGAACCATGTCGCCGACCAGATGCACGCCACGGGCGTGATCGACCCGCTCACCGGTCGCTCCCGCGGAACCTCGGCCCCGGACTGGACCTCCGTGTTCTCGGCGGAGCTCATCGCGCAAGCTGAGCAGCGCGACGACGTCGTCGCGATCACCGCCGCGATGCCGGGCCCCACCGGGCTGGCCGCGTTCGGCGAGCGCTTCCCGGAACGGATGTTCGACGTCGGCATCGCCGAGCAGCATGCGGTCACCTCGGCCGCCGGTCTCGCGCTGGGCGGCATGCATCCGGTGGTCGCCATCTACTCGACGTTCCTCAACCGTGCGTTCGACCAGTTGCTGATGGATGTCGCGCTGCTGAAGCAGCCCGTCACGATCGTGCTGGACCGTTCGGGCATCACCGGCGTGGACGGCGCGAGCCACAACGGCATGTGGGACCTGTCGCTGCTGGGCATCATCCCCGGCATCCGGGTCGCCGCGCCCCGCGACGCCGCGACCCTGCGCGAGGAACTGCAGGAGGCGCTCGCGGTGGACGACGGCCCGACGGTGATCCGGTTCCCGAAGGGTGCCGTCGGCGACGACGTTCCCGCGGTGCGCCGCCTCGACGGTGTCGTCGACGTCCTGCAGATGCCCGAGGACGACCGCGGCGACGTGCTGTTCGTTTCGGTCGGTTCGTTCGCTGGGCTGGCACTCGAGGCCTCCGAACGTCTCGGCCGGCACGGGATCTCAGCGGCGGTCGTCGACCCGCGGTGGGTGCTCCCGGTGCCGGAGTCGCTGGTCAAGCTCGCCGAGAACTTCCGGATGGTCGTCACCATCGAGGACAACGGCCTGCACGGCGGGATCGGTGCCACCGTGTCGGCGGCGCTGCGCTGGGCCGGCGTCGACGTTCCGTGCCGGGACCTGGGCGTGCCGCAGCAGTTCCTCGACCACGCGTCCCGCGACCAGATCCACAGTGAGCTCGGTCTGACCGCGCAGGACGTCACCCGCCAGGTCACCGGTTGGGTCGTGGGCCTCGACCGGGCGAAGACCGACGGAGAGGTCGCAGTGGGGCTCGACAAGCAGGCACTCGACAAGCCGGGTCTCGACAAGTCGAATCCGGCTGTCGGATAGAGGCTTCTACCGGAACGCCGCCTCGAGTGCCTTGATGCCGACCTTCGGGTCGAGCAGCCCGTGGTAGATCGGGGGGATCGGCTGGTCGACGTCGAACAGCGTGTAGACGGCGTGCATCGCGCCGTGGACCGAGTATTCGACGGTGAACACGACGTCCTCGGGCAGGGAAGTGAACTGCCCGAGGAACGCGAAGTTCTCGGAGCCGGCGGGGATCACCTTCGGGCGGTCCTCCGGCACCCGCCGGCTGAACAACGCCGACGCGTACGGCATCATCACCGTCGTCACGTCGGTGGTGGCGAGCACCTCGTCGAGGATGTCTTCGAAGCCGTACTGGTGGATCAGTTCGGTGAGAATCTCCTTGCCGGTCGCCTGGGACATCTTCTTCTTGACGTAGTCGCCCTCGTTGTCGATGTCGAACCCGTAGCCCCACAGCGTGTAGATGTCCTCGGGCTGCTCCGGGAAGTGGGGCTGGTACGGGATGGCGGTGGACAGGTGCCACCCCGACTCGAACCACGTGGTCAGCGCGCCTGTCCCGGGCTCGTTGCCGGTGTACTCGGTGATGCGGCGCAGCAGGGTGTCGCCGCGCATGGTGAGGGTGAACGACTCCCACTTGTTCTCGTCGATGTTGCCGTAGAAGGTGTTGGGCCGACCGAAGTCCGGCGCCTTCTTCGCGATCTCCTCCCACAGCGACCAGTCGTGGTCGACGCGGTCGCGAATCAGTGGTGGGACGTCGTTGTTGCCGCCGTAGGTGGAGTCGGCGGTGATCGAGCCGAGCGTGACGAACGCGTAGTCGTTCTCGCCGAGGTCGATCGTCGATCTGCCGTCGGCGTTCTCGACATGCAGACGGGTCACCCGCCGCGGCTGACCGGCCTGGGCGAAGTCGACGTCGACGACGCGGTTGGCGAACCGGACGTCGACATTGCGCGACCACATCCACCGCTGCAGCGGTACCACCATCGAGTCGTACTGGTTGTAGACGGTGCGCCGGACACCGGACAGCGTGTGGATCCGGGGAAATTCCTGGACGAAACGCAGGAAGTAGCGGCGCAGTTCGGCCGCCGAGTGCCACTTCTGGAACGCGAACGTTGTGCGCCACATCTGCCAGAAGTTCGTGGTGAAGAAGTGGTCGCCGAACATCTCGTCGATCCGGCGGGCGCCGAGCGCCCGTTCCGGCAGCCCCAGCAGGCGCATCATCTCGAGCCGGTCGCGGTTGTCGAGGCCGAGTTGCGACGCGTCGACGATTGTGTGCCGCGCGTCGATCAGGCGCGCCTTGTCGTTCGTCTTGACCTTCGCGTTGAAGTCGAGGATCTCCTGGCGGACGCTGATGTCGGGATTCTCCAGCGACGGAATCGACTCGAGCAGATTCCACGTGCACTGGTAGGCCTCCTCCTCGAGTATCCGTCCGCCGCGGGTGACCCAGCCGTCGGTGACCGCGGGGGAGCGTGCGCCGTCGAGGGCACCGCCCTCCACGTCGAGTTCCTCGAGGATGTGCACATGGTCGCCGGGCACGCCGGCGTCCCGGATCGCGAAGGCGGCGACCGCCATTCCGGCGATGCCGCCGCCGACGATCCAGAGGTGGGCCTGTCTCGGGTCGACTGCCATGGGGGACCTCCCGCTTCGGAGCGGCACCCCCGACACCACGCATCCCGGCGACGTCGGGTGCCGCGGGGAGCGACATCGCGAGGACCCACGCCAAGTGTTCGCCACCGGTCGGGCGCCGTCAACAGGCCGGACTCGATCGGTTTCGGGTCGGTCTGTGAATGGCTGTGCCGTTCAATGCGTTTGGGATAGTCCCCTGTGTCGGGTGACAATGGTGGCGCCCGGGGAGCCCCGGTGTGAACCACGGGGGAATTGTCGACTGCGTCGGAAGGACTCGATTCGGGTGCCGGAAATGACTGAGCTGTCCGCAGATTGCGGGCAGTGCTTCGGGCTGTGCTGCGTCGCGCTGCCGTTCGCGAGGTCGGCGGACTTCGCTGTCGACAAGGACGGCGGGACGCCGTGCCGCAACCTCGTCGACGACTTCCGGTGTGGCATCCATACCGAATTGCGGACGTCGGGGTTCACCGGCTGCACCGTGTACGACTGCTTCGGCGCCGGACAGAAGGTGTCGCAGGTGACGTTCGGCGGTCGCAGCTGGCGGGACGCCCCGGACACCGCGCGATCGATGTTCGACGTGTTCCCGGTGCAACGGCAACTGCACGAGCTGCTGTGGTACCTGGAGGAGGCGCTCCGGATCCGGGCCGCGGCGTCACTTCGGTCGGAGCTGACGGCGCTGCGGGACGAGACCGTGACGCTGACCGACAGCACGCCGGACGTGCTCGCGGGCCTGGACGTGGCCGAGCACCGTGACAGGGTCAACGGCGTGCTCCTGCAGGTCAGTGAGCGGTTCCGGGCGGGTGCTCCTGGACGTCCCCGCAATCACCGCGGCGCGGATCTGATGGGTGCGAAGCTGGCTCGCAAGGATCTGCGCGGGGCGAATCTGCGCGGCGCCTGGCTGATCGGTGCGGATCTGCGGAACGCGGATCTGCGGATGGCCGACCTGATCGGCGCCGACCTGCGGGGCGCGGACGTGCGGGGCGCCGATCTCTCGGACGCTCTGTTCCTGACCCGGTTCCAGATCGGTGCCGCGCGGGGTGACGCGCACACGAAGCTCCCGTCGGCGCTGTCACGACCCGCTCACTGGTAGCGCTCAGCCGGCCTGCTCGAGGGTGCGGCCGCGGGTCTCGGTCACGAACTTGGCGACGACGAAGAGCGAGAGCAGCGACATCACCGCGTAGCCGCCGTACGTGAGCGACAGGTTCCAGTCCGCGAGGGACGGGAATGTCGCGGACACGAGGAAGTTCGCGACCCAGTTGGACGCCGTGGCGACGCCGACGGCCGCCGCCCGGACCCGGTTGGGGAACAGTTCGCTGATGAGCACCCACACCACCGGACCCCACGAGAGCGCGAAGAAGAACACGAACGCGTTGGCGGCGATCAGCGCGACGGTGCCGCCCGCGCCCGTCAGGGTCGCCACCGACTCGCCGATGTCGTTCGTCGTGACCGTTGCCGAATGGAAGCAGACCGCGGCGGTCGCGAGGGAGGCGGCCATTCCGACCGAGCCGACGAGGAGCAGGGGCTTGCGCCCGATGCGGTCGATCACGGCGATCGCGACGAACGTGCCGACGATGTTGACCAGCGCGCTCACGACGCTGATGAGAAGCGAACGGTCCTCGCCGAATCCGACGGCCTGCCACAGTGTGCTCGAGTAGTAGAAGATCACGTTGATGCCGACGAACTGTTGCAGCGCGGCCAGCGCGATGCCGACCCACACGAGCGCCGCGACACCGGTGGTCTTCGAGAACAGGGTCCGTACGCCCACCCGGGTGCGATCGGCGCCGAGGGACGTGCGGATCTCCTCGATCCGGCGCGTGACGGCCTCGTCGTCGCCACCCTCGAGCTCGCCGATGATCGTGCGGGCGGCGTCCTCTCGGCCGCACCGTACGAGGTGCCGCGGTGATTCGGGGATCGTGAAGGTCATCACGAGGTAGAGCAGCGCCGGCACGGACTCGATCGCGAGCATCCACTGCCATGCCTCGACGCCGAGGAGTTCACCGCGCCCGCCACCGGCGGCCGACGACAGCGCGTAGTTCACGAGTTGGGAGATGGCGATGCCGAGCACGATCGCCAACTGGTACATCGAGCCGAGTCGGCCGCGGATCGCGGCGGGCGCGATTTCCGCGATGTAGGCCGGTGCGATCACCGACGCGAAACCGACTGCGACGCCGCCCAGTACACGCCACAGAGTGAGGTCGACGATGCCGAACGGGAACGCCGAGCCGAGCGCGCCGATGACGAACAGCACCGCCGCGATCTGCATCACCCGGATGCGGCCGAGCCTGTCGGCGATACTGCCCGCGACCCAGGCGCCCAGCGCGGCGCCGAGCAGCGTCAGCGACACCGACAGACCGGTGGCCCCGGCGCCGATGTCGTAGCGGTCGCGTATGGAGCCGACCGCACCGTTGATCACGGCGGTGTCGTAGCCGAACAGGAAACCGCCGAGTGCGGCGGCGGCGGAGAACAATACGGCCAGCCCGACGGCGGCGTGAGCGGCTGAGGGCTGCCCGGTGGTACCGAGATTCGACATGGGCGGCCTCCCATCCGAGGATTCCTTCAGCCGGGACGCTACGCCGAATTCGTCGGGTTCGGTCGCGATGGCGCCGGGTAGTAGCATTGCGCCGATTCCGGGGGATGGAACGTAGGGGGAGTTCGGTGCGTGGGGGCTGCACAGATCTCATTGCCGAGATCGACGCTTTCTATCAGGGCTTCGGGCAGCCGAACGCGCTGTTCGACGCGTTTCGCCGGGCACCGCTCTTGGTGCCCCTGACGGCCGAGAACCGAGTGTGGAGCTCCGAGATCCGTGATCTCGGATGGGTTCCCGCGTTCACCAGTGAACGCGAGTTCGCGCGGCACGCTCTCACACGTGGTGAACGCATCGAGGCGCGTTACCACACACTGTTCGGTTGGCGGATCGTCGAGCAGGTCCTGCCCAGCTTCGACCGGCAGACCGGGGTGGTCGTCGACGTCGCTGGTGCTCGCCCGATGGCCTTTCCGCCCGATCTGGGTGCGGCGCGATCATGAGTGCAGGGCTCGAGGTCGATCCCGTCGTTCTGCGGCAGGCGGCGCAGGGGATCACCGGGATCATCGACTCGCTGTCCGAGCTCGGGATCGGTGAGACGGCCGCGGCGGGTAGGGGTTTCGCGATGCTGGCGCTGTCGCCGATGGAGGCGGGATCCGAGGCGGTTCAGAAGAGTCTCGAGGAGTACGCGGAGCGGTGGTCGTGGGGCGTGCGCAACCTCGTCCGGTCGGCGAACGAGATTGCCGAGCTGCTCGATCTCCAGGCCGGGCGCTATCACATGATGGACCAGCAGCTCTCCGACACCGTCAAGACCGCATGGACCCATGTCGCGGGAAATCCGCACCTCGGTGAGGGGGAGATCAGCGAGCGGTCCTGGGGCGAGACGTTGGCGGACAACCCGGTCAACAACGTGCTCCATCCCGACTACAGCGGGGAGTCGTTCGACGCCGCGATGGACACGATCCGGACCAACAACGAAGTGATCTCGGCGGTCGGCGCGCAGGCGTTTGCCAACGTGTCGCCGGTGGTCGCGGACGTTGTCGGTGTGGACGTTGCAAGCGGTTACCACACCGGCGCTGCCGAGCAGGCGGCGTCGGTCATGCATGACCAGACCTGACCGACGGCCAGGGCTGGGGCAGGGCGGGGGGAGAACTGATGGGCTATGGGTGGGACGACGTCATCGGAGGCCTGCGACTTCGTCGAGGACGCGGCCGAAGGAGTTGTCGAAAAGGCCGGCCAGGTGGCCGATGCCGGTCTCGACGGCCTGGCGGGTGTCGCCCGCGGCCTGGGCGCGGACGGGGTTGCCGACGTCCTCACGGACCTCGGCGACCGGGTTGCCAGCAGCACCGGTGGTGCGGTCGACGAGGTCGAACTCGGCCAGACCACCGATCCGCGGGAACTGATCCGTGGCGACGCCGGTGCGGTCAACGAGGCCGTCACCACGCTGACCGAGCTGGGCACGAACATCGGGTCCACCGGGACCTCCCTGCGCACGGTCGACGCCGCCGGCCGGACCGGCGACGCGGCCGATGCATTCCAGGCCGTCTACGACAGGCAGCCGGCGTTGTGGCAGGACGCTGCCGATGCGATGACGTCCGCCGCGCAGTCGCTGACCTGGTGGGCGAACACGATCGAGTCGGCGCAGGCGCGCGCAGCCGACGCGATCGCGCGATGGGAGCAGGCCGCGACAACGCCGCGTCACAGATCGCCGGTCAGTTGGCGGCCCTGACCGACTCGGCGCCCGAGGAACCGCCGTTCACGCAGCGGATGGCCGCGAACTTCGGAGACCTGACCGACGTGATCGAGCACGGCAGCGTCAACTTCACGTCCGGTCTCGTCACCGGCGTCACCGGAATCGTGCAGTTCGTCCGACAGGTCAACCCCGTCGATCCGTACAACCTCAGCCACCCGGCGGAGTACGTCGAAGGACTCAGCGACCTGACGACCGGCCTCGTGGTGGCGGCGGCGGATCCCGGGGCCGTGGTGGAGGCGTTCCTCGCCGACGCACGGGCCAACCCGTTCGAGTTCGCGGGAGCGCTCACCGGAGACGCGCTGCTGACGGCGGCGACGGGTGGCGCCGGCGCCGGAGTGGCCGGTGCGCGGACATCCATGCACGCGGTCGAGTTGGCGAGTGACCTGGGGAGCGGCCTGCGGACCGCCGACCATGTGGCCGACGCGACCCGCCACGTCCCGACGCCCGACGTCCCACGCATGGAGGCCCCAGGGCTCGACTCTCCGAGAATCGATGCGCCGGAAATCGATTCACCATCGTCGCTGCACGACACGGACCCAGGCACCCCAGACCAGTCCACCCCCGCGCACGACGAGGGCTCGACCGGCGCCGGCCACGACCCCGACTTCACTCGTCCAGCCGAGGGCGAAAACCCGAACCCACAGCATCTCGCCGAATCCGACTCCGGCGCGGCGCGGACCGCGGAGGACAACGGCCCGGCGAGCGACCAGACGAGCAACCAGGTCACCGAGTGCCAGGACCCCGTCGATGCCGCCACCGGCGAGTTCCTGCTGCCCGAAACCGATCTGACGCTGCCCGGCGTGCTGCCGCTCGGGTTCGGGCGGCGACACCGCTCGAGCTACGGATTCGGCCGGTGGTTCGGCCCGAGTTGGTCGTCGACGATCGACATGCGGGTCGTGGTCGAGGAATCGGGTGTCACATTGCTCGCCGAGGACGGCGTGATGGTGGTCTATCCGCACCCGGCGGTGGGCGAACCCGTCCGTCCGAGACAGTCGCTGCAGCGCTGGACGCTCTCGCGGACCGAGACCGGCGGCTACGCGGTGCACGACCCGGACCGGTCGCTGACCTGGCACTTCGCCCCCAAACCCGAACTCGGCGGGGTCGATTCGGCGCTGGGCAACATCGCCATCAGCGCGATCACGGACGGGTTCCGCAACCGCATCCGGTTCCACTACGGCCCGGACGGTGCACCGGTCGAGGTGTCCCACACGGGCGGCTACCGCGTGCTCGTCGACGCGCGCGGCGGACGGATCGGCGCGCTGTCGGTGATCGACCCGGAGACCGGTGCCGCCGTCGTGGTCCGCCGTTTCGGCTACGACGGCGGGCATCTGACCGCGGTCACCAACGGTTTCGGCGGTACGACCCGCTACGCGTACGACGCCGACGGTCGGATGCTGTCGTGGCAGGACGCCAACGGCAACCGGATGGTCAACACCTACGACGCCGACGGACGGGTAGTGGTCCAGAACGGCACCGACGGCATCATGTCGGCCCGCTTCGACTACGTGCCGACGGCCGACGGGCCGGGGTCGGTCACGGTTGTCACCGACTCGCTCGGGGCCCAGACCGCGCACGGGTTCGACAGCGACCTGCGGCAACGGGACCTGATGTCGCCGAACGGCTCTCGCACGCACACGGACTACGACGAGCGCCGCGAGCCGCTGCGCGTCACCGGCCCGGACGGCGCCGTGACCCGGTACCGCTACACCGCCGACGGCGACGTCGCGCAGATCACCCGGCCGGACGGTCACTCGATCACCGTCGACTACGCCGGGCCGCGCAGGCCGGTCGCCGTCCACCAGGTCGACGGCACGGTCGTCCGCCAGGACTGGGATACCGCGAACAACCTGGTGGCCGTCACCGACGCCGGGGGAGCGCGGACCGAGTACACCTACCACTCGACCGGGGCGGTGTCCTCTGTCACCGAGCCGACCGGCGCCCGCACCATCGTGGAGTGTGACGACGCCGGGCTGCCCGTCGCCGTCACCGACCCGATGGGGGCGACGACGCGCATCGCGCGCGACGCGTTCGGGCGCACCGCCTCGGTGACCGACCCGACGGGTGCGGTGACGCGACTGCGGTGGTCGCCCGACGGCAGGCTCCTGGAGCGGACGCATCCGGACGCCGCAGTCGAGTCGTGGGAGTACGACGGCGAGGGAAACCTCGTGCGGCACACCGACCCCGTCGGCGCGACGACGTCGTACACGTACGGATCCTTCGATCTGATGGCCTCGCGGACCGACCCGGACGGCTCGGTCACCGCGTACACGTGGGACACCGAGCGGCGCCTGACGGCGGTCACGAACCCGCTCGGCCAGACCTGGTGGTACGAGTACGACGCGGACGGGCGTCTGGTCGCCGAATCCGATTTCAACGGTGCGCGAACCGCATACACGCACGATGTCGCGGGACGAGTCGCAACGGTGACGTCCGCGACCGGCGTGACGCGCCACCACTCGCACGACATCCTGGGCCGCCTGCTCGACGTCACCGCCGACACCGGCGAGTTCCGGCGCTACACCCACGACCTGGCCGGACGGACGCTGTCGGCAGTCAGTGGCATCGGCGGGGATCCGATCCACACGGTCGAGTTCGAGTACACGGCTGCGGGGCAGTTGGCGCGGCAGAGCGTCGACGGAGCGGGCGAACTGCGCTTCGACCACGATCCGTTCGGGCGGCGCGTCGAGCGGCGTTCGCACACCGGAGGTGTCACCGGGTGGCGCTGGAATGCGGCGGGCCTCGTCGCCTCGGTGGCGGTCGACGGGCACTCGATCGGTCTCACCTACGACGCGCGCGGCGCGGTCACCGGGTGGAGAGCGGGAGAGTTGGGGATCACTCGTGGCCACGATTCGCGCGGGCGGCTCACCATGCAGGAGGCGGTGGCGCATCCGGCGTCGTCGCTGAGCTTGAGTTTCGATTCCGGTCCGGCCTCCGCTTCGCGGGTGCTGCGGTCCGACGTGTTCGACTACCGTCCGGACGGCTATCTGGCCGGGCAGACGACGACCACCGACCGGGTGCTGCGCCGGCAGTTCGAGCTGGATGCGGCGGGCCGCATCACATCCGTGGTCGACGACGGCACCGCGGTGGAGCGGTACGCGTACGACGCGCTGAGCAACATAGTGACGCAGACGGCCACGGCGGAGCGGGATGACGCGGGCCGACGCGAATACCACGGGACGCTGCTGGTGCGCGACGGCCGCACGCGGTACAGCTACGACGACGCCGGCAGGCTGATCCGCAAGGTCACGACGCGACTGTCGCGGAAACCGGATGTTTGGCAGTACCGGTACGACGCGTTCGACCAGATGGTCGAGGTGACGACGCCGGACGGGGTGCGGTGGAGGTACAGCTACGACGCCCTGGGCCGGCGCACCCTCAAGTCCCGTCTCGCCGCGGACGGGTCGGTGGCGGAGCGGACCGTGTTCACGTGGGATGCAACGACGTTGGTGGAGCAGTCCACGTCCGACCGCGTCACCCGGTGGACCTATCAGCCGGGAACGCACACGCCCCTGACCCAGGCCTCGGTGCCGGCGGTGGAGCTGGCGGATCAGGCCTCGGTGGATGCCGAGTTCTACGCGATCGTGTCCGACCTCGTCGGCACGCCGACCGAACTGGTCGATCCGGTGACGGCCGACGTCGCGGGGCGGTCGGCGATGTCGTTGTGGGGGAGCACGTCCTGGGCCGGCGCCGCCGACACCCCGATCCGGTTCCCCGGCCAGTACTTCGACGACGAGACCGGCCTGCACTACAACCTGCACCGCTACTACGACCCCGTCACCGCCCGCTACGCGACGATGGACCCGCTGGGACTCGCGCCGTCGCCGAATCCGAACAGCTACCCGCACAACCCGACGGTGTGGTCGGATCCGCTCGGGTTGGTACCGGACCCGTGCGCCCGGGAGCAGTTCGGCGAGACCATCCCTGAAGAATCGCTGAGAGTGATAGATCAAATCAGGGATGCGGGGGTGATATGGGAGTACGGAGTCTCGGGCCCAGACGTTCCCAAAATGTTCAACAACGATGGTCGCTCAGGAGGAGAGATCCTCCCGCATGTTGATGAAATCGGCAATCCAATCAAATATCGTGAGTGGGGTACGGTGCCTACCGAGGGTAACCCGACCCCAGGGTCCGAGAGGATTGTTACGGGCTCCGACCAGTCGATCTACTACAGTCCAGACCACTACAGGAGTTTTATCCCATGGACAGGCTAGATCCCGCTACGGCTCTGACATCGAACGCGCGACCGTGGGTTTTTGCAGGTGGGGCGGAAGATCTTGAGGTTTCTGTTGGTGATGTTTCCAGGTCATCTGACACGCTGGTCTTTCATTTCGACGCCACGGATATGTCAACACTCGATGACCTCTTCGAGATCTACGGGAAAGCCTTCAGGTTCCCGGCCTACTTTGGCAAAAATTGGCCTGCGTTTGATGAGTGTTTGACAGATCTTCGCGACATGCCATCGCCGAAGTATCTCGTGGTCATCGAGCATGCAGAAGTCATACTGGTAAGAGATTTCGATGAACTGGTGACATTCTTAAAGGTGTGTTCTGAGATCGGAAGGTACTGGTCAACTCGAGTTGGCCTAGGGGAACGCTGGGGAGGTGGGGAGGTTGCATTCAATACGCTGCTTTCCTTTTCCAGCCTGTCGGGTCCAGTGTTTGATGTGGCGAGTTCGGGCGGCAACGTTTTAGTATTTTAGATCGAAGCCTCGATTGGATGTTTTTCGATAATCCATCGGTGTGGGCAAAGCTCTGCAACCCGGATGTCGAGGGTGGTGCCGACGGAGGCGTGGTGGGTGTAGGGCCCCTAAGTCTTGGATAGATGTATTTCTGGAGTGGCCGTGCGACTCGCGGGATGTTGGATAGGAGCACCCTAATGATGTCCTTCGGATGGTGCCGGATTTGCGATGCGGGGGATGTCACGCCTGCCATGCTGGAGAGTGGTCGTATCGTCCTGATGTGTGACGAATGCGGGACGGTGAGTATGGGGGCGAAGTTGCCGAGTCGCTACTTAGAAAGTTTCCTGCGTCGACGGATTCTTCGATATCTGGGTATGTCGACTTCAGCGAATTTAGGGTTGACGAAACACTGGCCTCGGAGGGCCTGGCCTTCCGTGATTCCTTGAACCGTGGCCTCGCCGCTCGGGGGATTGCCCCCCGCATATGGAACCGGATTCCGCCCGCGATGGATTAATTTCGGAAGTTTGATGGAAGGATCGCGAGATGAGCTGGGATTACAGCGAAGGATTGTTTCGGTTGATTTCCTGATCGTTGACTGCTCGGCTGTATTGGCGGACGGGGATTGGTGATCTAGGGGTGCGTGCGTCCCGTCTCGGGACGCGCTTTCGAGGGGGCTGGCAGTGATGCAGGTGGCCGTGAAAGCCGGTGGTATCCCAGGCGATCGCATCGAGGTATCTAGTGTCAGGGGTGACTTCCAGGTCATCTGGATGGGAGACGATCCGGTCGCTTCCGGGGCGGTGTTGGACATTGAGGTGGAGATACCGGGTTTGGTTGTCGCGCTCTGTCGGGAGGACTTGAACGAGGCCATCTCGATCGGTTCGCGTGGTTGGTGGCTGTGCTCGGGTGTACCCGACGGGGATCTAGAAGAGAGCAGCGGCGATCATTATGACTACTAGCGAGAGAATCTCACTGAATCGGGAGTCGGCCGAATCCGTCCCTGTTCTTGCAGATCTTGCTCAACGACGTCCACGAATCGGTGTTGTCGGTATCGAGGTCCGTCGAGAGGGATCGCGGTCGATTCCCGCCGCGGTCGCCGTCGCCTCCAGTGCACTGAGCCACGCTGCCCCCTCTGTCTTGGCAGGTCGCCTGGTCCTTGTCGGCGCAACTCCGCCACTTGCACCCCTCAATCGAATCGGTGCTCTCACGATGAAACGTGAATCACTATGGAAGCGTTGGGAGAACGATGGAGCAGTGCTGCCGCCCGGAGATCGGCACGACTTCCAGTTGGATCGAAACGACGACCGGCTGCAGTTCGGTGGCTGGTTGACGACCGACACGGCCAATCTTGGTGCGGCCGTTGAAGTCAGTCGTGACCGCTCAGCCGTCTGCCTTCTCTTACCCCCAGAGTTCGCAATCGATGAACTCGAGCGCGTGATCGAAGGAGTTCGCCGGGTTCCTGTCGACGGGAACTCGTTGGTCAGGCATTTCGTTCCGCTTGTTCTCGAGGGCGCGAAGCTTGTTCGGGGGTTCGGGTCGTTCGACGACCGGGTCGTCGGCACGGATATCTATGCGGACGAGCGGGCGCTCGACGCTATTCAATCGGGTGTCGAACGCTGGATGTCCGACGGAGGGACGGCACCCTAGGTTGATCCGACGCCCGAGCGCCGGCACCGGATCGGATCCGGTCCCGGCGCCCGGTTGACGATGTGCCGTTGGTCGGTTGAAGTCGCGGGGCGTTGCGCGACCTTGTTCGCCGCTTCCGTCAGCTGCGGGGTGAGTTGGTCGATCACCCACGAGGTGAGCCCGGACGCTGGTCTGGCTCAGGCCGGCGATGATCTTGGTGTCGGACCGGGGGGCCACCGCGGTGCCGCGCTTGACCGCGCCGAGGGAGGCGTAGGCGGGGTTCTTTTCGGCCTCGGCGGCGTCGGGCACGAATACCACGACCACGTCGGCGTCGACCTCGGAGATGTGTTCGGCCGAGATATCGACGAAGTAGTTGTCGGGGTCGCTGGACGCGGCCAGTTTCTCGACGCCGGGGGAGTTCACGAAGTCCAGCTGGGTGAGGATCTGGACGCGCGGGTCGGTCGGCTTGTAGACGTTGACCTGGCCGTTCGCGGTGCCGAGGTTGATCACCGACAGCGTCTTGCCCGCGTACTCGGGGTGGGCCGCCGCGGTGTCCGTGAGCATCGTGTTCATGCCGTCGATCAACTCGGTGGCCTCGTCGGACTTGCCCAACGCCTGGCCGATCAGCTTCGTCTGGTCCTGCCACGTGGTCTGCCACGTCTTGTCGGGGTAGGCGACGGCGGACAGCTGATCGTATGTGGCCTTGTCGAAACCCTCGTAGGGCGCGAGGACGACGACCACCGATCGGGTGTTGCGCCGGCAGTTCGAGCTGGATGCGGCGGGCCGCATCACATCCGTGGTCGACGACGGCACGGCGGGGTGCGCAAACCGGATGTGTGGCGGTACCGGTACGACGCCTTCGACCAGCTGTCCGAGGTGTCGACCCCGGACGGGTGCGGTGGCGGTACAGCTACGCCGCGCTGGGGCGCCGCACTGTCAAGTCCCGTCTGGCCGGCGACGGTTCGGTGGCAGAGCGGACCGTGTTCACGTGGGATGCGACGACGTTGGTGGAGCAGAATCGGAACGACGATCTGTTGCAGTTCGGTGGCTCGTTGATGACCGACACGGCGAACTATGTTGCTGCCGTTGAATTCAGTCGCGAACGCGCCTGGTTGTGAAGCGGAACCCAGTCAGCTCCACTTCACAACCGGAGGCCTTCACCTGTCAGGTCGACTCACCGGACAGAGTCCGGACCAACCTCCCTGGACTTCACACCTAGTGCACCTCAACCGGTCTCCCCGCGTTGGCGTACATCGCGTCGATCAGATCCGCGTAGCGCTCCGAGACCGCGCTGCGGCGGATCTTCTGTGTGGCGGTCAACGTGCCCGCACCGATCGAGAGTTCCTCGGGCAGTATCTGCCATCGTCGGATCCTCGAGTACCCCGGTAGCGTCTCGTTCACCGAGTCGACGATCTGCGCAATCTCGCGCTCGGGGTCTTCGTAGTGCTCAACCGCTGGTGGGGACAGTGTGAACAGCGCCGAGCAGAACGGGCGCCGGTCGCCGACGACGAGCGCCTGCGAGACGAGTGGGTGCCGGGAGAGTTCGTGCTCGATCGGGGTCGGCGCGATGTTCTTCCCACCCGAGGTGATGATGAGATCCTTGATCCGCCCCGTGATCGTCAGATAGCCGTCCTCATCGATCGAACCGAGGTCACCGGTGTGCAGCCACCCGTCACGCAGCGCCGCCGCGGTGGCCTCCGGGTTGTTCTGGTAGCCGGCGAACACGCCGACACCGCCGACCAGGAGCTCTCCTTCTGGGGAGATCTTGATCTCGAATCCGGGAAGGGCGCGGCCGACGGAACCCAACTTGAAGGCGTCGGTCGCAGAATTTGTCACCACACCGCCGCCTTCGGTGAGTCCGAAGCCCTCGAGGACCGGGACTCCCGCCTCATGGAAGAACTCCAGGATCTTCAAGTCGATCGGCGCTCCGCCGGCGCTGAATTGCCGGACCCGCCCGCCCAGCATCGCCCGGGTCATCGCAAGGCGGTCTTGGTGCGATCGGGTCGGGTCGGCATGGACGGCGGAGTACAGCTTCTCGAAGATCCGGGGCACCGCCGGGATGTAGTGCGGCTTGATCTCGCCCAGATCCGCCAGCATCTGCTGTGGGTCTTTGGAGACGTATGCGACGGTGCTGCCGTAGGCGTAGCAGCACAACACGACGACGCGGGCGAACAGGTGGGCCTGTGGGAGGAACACCGCAGCGGTCTCGCCGGGCAGGACCATCTTGTACGCGAGCAGGCCGGCGTAGACGCCCCGCAGGTTGTCGTGGGTGAGCGTGCAACCCTTCGACCTGCTCGTCGTTCCCGAGGTGTAGACAACGCTGGCGACATCATCCGGCGTCGCCGCCGCCGCGCGCGCCAGCAACTCCGCCCGGTGGGCGGCATTGTCACCGCGGGCAGCTACATCCCCGATCGACTCCTCGACCAATCCCGGGTGCAGGCCGATGATGGTCACGCCCAGGCCGAGCGAGTCCACCATCTCCGCGGTGGCGGTGTTGTCGACGAACACCAGACGGGTCCCGCTGTCTCGCAGCACCCAATCGACCTCGGCCGCGGTGCTGGTGGAGAAGACGGGGACCGTCGCCGCCCCGGCCGCGAAGATCGCCATATCTGCGACGGTCCAGGCGGTTTGCGAATCCGCGAAGATCGCAATGCGGTCGCCGGGGGCGACCCCCATCGCGACCAACCCGGCCCCGGTGCGCTGGATGAGCTCGTCGGCCTCGAGGTAACTCACGTCGTGCCAGTCGCCGCCGAGACCCTCCGGCCCGCGGTGGCGGAACGCTGGGAAGCCGCGGTGCCGCGCGCCGCTGACAGCGAGTGCGGCGAGCGTTGCCGGGATATCCGGCATGGTCATCGGGTCCATTCGATCACCCCGTCGATCGCGATCCGCTCTGCCTGGGAGTAGGTGGGCCGACCTTCCTCGAGGTACCGCATCCGGAAGAGGTTCGCCGCATGGCGCTTCACGGAGCCACCGTCCCGCTCCTCCTGGTCGCGGGCCTCGGAGAGCAGCGCCGCCCAGCCGGCGACATTGACCATGTCGCGGATCAGCCAGGTCACAAGCATGTGGCGCTCGTCGTCGTCCTCCGACGCCCGGATCACCTTCACCGCATCCTCGATGCGGTCGAGACGGTCGGCCACCATCGAGGTGTCCTCGAGCGACGCCATCTTGCCGGCGAAACGACGCATGACGACGAGGTATGCGTCATCGACGTCGTAGCGCAGGATGTCGCGCATGATCTGGGCGCGGATCGCGTTGTGGGCGCCCTCCCAGTTCTCCTGGGTGATCGCGTCGCGGAGCAGACGCGGGATGGGGGAAAAGGTCTCGATGGTGCCGTTCCCGGAGAACGTGTCGAGCGCATGGTGGCAATGATCGACGGCTGCCTCACCGGAGACCGCCTTGACCGCGCTGGACATCAGGCGGATGTAGCGGGTCGATGCGGTGTCATCGACAACGCCGAGGTCGACCTGGTCCTGCAGATCGATCAGCTGCCACAGCCCGGCCTGCATCGTGAGGGTGTGCGAGCGCATCAGGGCCAGGTTCTCCCTGTTGACGGCATGGTCGATGACGGTCCGGCCGAAAACCGAGCGTTCCTGCGCGTACATTTTGGCGATGTCGTACGCCCGTGTCGACATTGCGATCACAGCGACGGACAGCGCCATTCGGGAGAGATGGATGAAATTGCTCATGACGATGTTGAAGCCGCGTTCGGCGTCGTCGCTCAGCGGAATGGCCCAGGCTCCGCGGTAGTCGATTTCCGCGGTGGCGAGCGCGCGCGTACCGAGCTTGTCCTTCAGGCGGCGCAGCGTGTACGAGTTGTGCGAGCCGTCCGGCAACGTGCGCGGGACCAGGAACACCGACAAGCCCTTGGTGCCGGGGCGATCGGTGTCGTACCGGGCGGTGATGATGTTCAAGTCGGCATCGGCATTGGAGGTGAACCACTTCTCGCCGGTGATCCGCCACTCGCCGTCCTCGTCGCGCTCCGCGATCGTCGCGTTGGCGCCCACGTCGGATCCTCCGGTCACTTCGGTCAGGAACTGCGAGGCGGTGAGGTTGTCGCGGTAGTTGGGCGTGAGGAGTTTCCCGATCCACTCCTGGGCGAAGGGGATTTCCGGGTGCTTCTCCAGTAGGCGGGCGGTCTCGAAGTTGCAGATGACCGGGCAATTGTGACCGGCTTCGCCGAGCATGCTGGCAAGGAAGTAGAAGGCGAAGCCCTCCTTCAGGCCGCCGCGTTCGGTGAGCCGGCGCACGATGTCGGTGCCGTAGATGGCATCGCCGACCTTCGCGTATCCGCCATGGTGGCGCACCTCGTCGATGCGACGCCCGATGCCGTCATAGGGCTCGTGGATGGGGTAGTTCATGCGCGAATCGTTGGCGTTCGCCGCCGGCTGCACTGCAGCGAGCGTCGCGCCGGCCTGATCGAGCTCGCCCGCGATGCTCTCCAACTGCTCCGCCGGGAAATACTGGCGGAGGGTATGCAGCATCTCGCCCTGGCGATTCCAGAAGTTCTCTTCCATCTTCTCTTGGAATCGCGCGTACTCGCCGCGGAATTTGTGGTGATTCGGCTGGGATGCCTCGCTGCTGCCGCCGGCCTTGATTGCATTTTCGGCGATCCATGTCGATGTCATGTTGAGTACGTTACGAAGACTATGGAGCCAAATCTATCGGTGAAACAGACAGAACAATCGGCGCAAGAGACAACGGTGGTCATCCTCTGTCCGCCCAGAGCGGTCGCGATGAGCATCGCTTTGGCGAAGGATCTCTTCTGGGCTGCCACGCTCATCGCCCCCGCCGGTCCGCACCGAGTTCTCATCGCTTCCACGGACGGCGAACCAATTTGCTGCGGCGGCAACACCTACATCGACGCCGATTGCGGCATCGACGATCTGCAGGACACCGTCGATCTGGTGTGGGTTGCAGGGGTGTGGGGCTGGCCCGGTCAACAGACGGCGGCGATCGAGTCGTGGCTCGCCCGAGCACACGACGCGGGATCATTGATCGGCGCCGCGGGGACCGCCACCACATTGGTCGCATCGGCGGGCATTCTGGATGGGCGCCTTGCGACAACGTATCCGCAGGCAGCTGCGGCCTTCGTCGAGCATTTTCCTGCCGTCAATCTGGAGCCGACGCGCGCGCTCACCGCCGCCGGCGGGGTGTTCTGCGCGCAGGGGATCAACTCCGGAGCCGACTTGGCAGTGTCCCTGATCGAGCGACTGCACGGGCCGCGTGTTGCCGCGTCCGTCGCCGACGACTATCTCGTCGATTTCCACCGTTCGTATCGCGTCACTCAGGTTGAATTCGATGCCGCCAGATACCACGGGCACGCCGATATCCTCGACGTCCAACTGTGGCTCGAGACTCACTACGATCACCCGGTCCAGCTTTCCCGGCTCGCCGCGCACTTCTCGATGAGCCCGCGCACGCTGACGCGCAGATTTCATTCTGCAACAGGGGAATTGCCGACCGAATATCTCACCCGACTGAGAATGTCCGTCGCCGACGACCTGTTGCGTAACCACCGACTCACCGTTTCGGAGGTCGCCCGGCGGGTCGGGTACACCAATACCGGAGCGTTTTCGGACGCATACCTCCGTGCCTGGGGTAGGCGTCCGAGCGCCATACGTACCTCGGCCAAAGGAGGAAACCGCGCAGGCGACAGATGATCCGGGGCAGCGAGGACCTTCCCCGCCGCCCGCTGAGGGGCCGCCAGGGCGGGCGTGTGTCCTGGATTCCGGCATCTCGGATCACTGCAGGGACGCGTTCTGATTTCTGGAAAAGAGAACGCCGACGGGTTTCCTCGAGATTGATCAATGATGTGCGTGACGGTGATCGAATGGGGTCACCGGGGGTGCGATGTTCTGAAATGGGGTAGTCATCCCATTTGTCGCTATCCAGGAGTTTTGGTGGGTCGTATCGACGATTTCCGATGATTCGAACCGGTCGGTAAGTATTGTCTGCGTAGATCGAGCATGTCGGGGTGGCCATTTCCGAGTGAGCCCTGGGGGGCGACATGAGTGCTGGATTGAAGGGGCGCTGGACCCTGCGCGCGTCCGTCGCGGGCGTGGTCGGGGTCCTGGTCGCGACGACCGTGGCGGTCGGGGGCGTGGCGTCGACACCGGCGGCGGCGTCCGAAACGGACGTCGACCACTATCTGAATCTGTCGATGAGCAATCGGGACGCGGCGCACGGCCCCGGCGGGGTCAATCCGGCGCTGCCCACCGACCGCGCCACGCTCAGCCGACTTCTGGGCGAGGCCCGCGCGAGCGGCGCCGCACCGCACGAGTATCAGGCATTGCTCTTCCAATACTGGCTGGTGGAGGCTACCGACACCGCGGGGATCGACCTGGCCGCGTGGGATCCGCGTGCCGGGGTGGCGGTGAACCGGGACAACCTGATCAGGTCGTACCGCCTCTACGAGGACTTGCAGCTGGAGCGCCGCGAACTGCAGTGGGCGGGCATGGGCGGCATGGTCGGCGCCGACTTCGGCGGCGGGCTGATCGACTTCGAACTCATGACGAACGCCTACGACCTCCCGCCGATTCAGCAGTCCGCCCGGGCCGTGGTCGCGGCCGCCACCGGCGTCGCCGGCCCGGACATCGTCGACTCGCTCCCGGACGGACTGCGGGCGCTGGCCGAGGCTGGAAGCGAAATCACCAGCGAGGACCTACATTTCATCCTCGGAATGATCATGGTGATGCAGAAGAACATCTTCTCCGACCTGATGCCCATGCATCGCGCCTACGTCACCGGTGGGCTCCCCGCCCTCGAAGAGATGCAACGTGCGGGGCTGTTCGGTGACGACATCATGACCGCGTGGCGTGATGTCGCGTCGCAGGATCCGGACCGGATCGCGCGCGGCAACGGTGCGCTGTTGCAGCGGGAACAAGGTGTGATCATCCGGGACCAGTGGGACACCGTTCGCAACTACAAGGACACCGTCGGCCAGGCGATCACGTACCTGTCCACCGTGGCGGGGTCGCCGTCGGTTGCCGGGGTACTGCCGCCACGCTCGTTCCGTCCCATCGAAGTCAGCTCGCGCCTGCCCGATGGGCGCACCGCTACCCTGACCAGTCCGCTCCCGGCGTGGAACTGGTCCGTCTACGACGAGCGATGGGACTACATCACCACCCAGCTCCTCCCGAAGTACAAGGACATGGTCGAGAACAACTGGCCGCAGCTCGAATCCGAGCTACGTGTGCCCTACGAGACGCAACTCGAAACGCATCGACCGCTGCTCAACATTCCCCAGATCATGCAGGCCGCCCTGCAGAACACGGAAGTGACGGTGTCCTGATGACAGTCAATGCGACTCGGGGCCACAGGCTCTCCGCAGCTACACGAATCCTGTCCTACGCGGCGGTGGCCACCGCCGCGATCATGGTCGCCCCGGTCGGCGCGTCCGCCCAATCGGCTGACGGGTCGTCGTCGGCTGACGGGTCGTCGTCGGGCGGCGGCCAGTCCGACGTGCGGACGCCGCGCCTCGACGAGGTGTTCAACGGATTCGTCGTCGGCGCGCTCGACGCCGGGACGGCTGCATCGCGAGTCGAGTCGTTCAAGGCGCTGACGTCGCGCGACTCCTTCTACGACGAACCACCACTGACCGGGGCGGAGCGCCCGGGCACCGTGCTCAAGATCAAGCCGGTCGACATGATGTTCCTCGGCTACAAGCCGGGCAGGATCGACGCCTACAAGATGATGTACGTGACGGCCGGACTCGACGGAACCACACCCGAGGTCAGCACCGGCATCGTGATGATCCCCGTCGACGGCACGCCCGCAGCGGAGAAGAAGGTGATCAGCTACCAGGAGGCCAACGACAGCGTCGGCGCCTACTGTCATCCGAGCACCCAGTGGACCGGCGGGAATCCGCTCGACGGCGCCGCCTGGTCCGCGCTCGGACCGCTGGCATTGATGTTCGGCAAGGGCTACGCGGTGGTCATCTCCGACGTCGGCAACGACGGCGACCCCGACCCGCACGGCGTCTTCGCCGGAAAGTACGCCGGCCACGCCCAACTCGACGCCATTCGTGCCGCCGTGTCGGCCCCGAGCACGGGGCTCAGCGCACACGCCCCGATCTCTCTGTTCGGTATTGCGGGAGGCGGAGTCGGCGCAGGCTTCGCCGCCGAGGCGCAGGCGCAGTACGCCCCGGAGTTGGACATCCGGTCCACCGTCCTCGAGGGCATGGTGGTCAACACGCGGAACTTCATGCGCACCGCCGACGGTTCGATCGGCTCCGGGTTCGCCTTCGCCACGTTGCTCGGTCTGGAGCCGAAGTACCCCGAGATGCGGATCGACGAGAAGCTGAACCCCGTCGGCAGGGCGCTGGCCCACGTGTATCGAACGCAGTGCCAGACGCCCGCGTACTTCACGGCGCCGTTCGTTCCATTGGAGACGCTCTTCGTCGGTGGGCAGAACCCGGCCGACATTCCCGCGTTCCAGCACGTCTACGACGACAATCTGCTCGGGACCGAGGCTCCGAAGTCGAAGGTTCTCATCACGTCGTGCGCCAAGGACGACTCACCGATGTCCCTTGTGCCGGCAAAGGACTCACGGGAACTCGCCGACAAGTATCGGGCCGGGGGAACCGACGTGACGTACGCGCCGAGTGACTGCAGCATGGTGCGGATGCTCACGGACCTCTACGGGTGGGGCACTGACCTGTTCGGGATGCAGACCATCGACTGGATCGAACAGAACTTCGCCGAATGAGCAGCGCACGCCGCGAGAACGGGAGGAGGTGACCGACGTGATCGATGCCATGTTCACCGGGAGCAGCTACATGTTCTCCCTGGGGCCTGTCGCATTTCTCGAAGCCTTCGGACGCATCTTCGGTTCCTGACCGCGGTCGCGGACGAGCCCGGCTCCGAACGCGAAGTCGTCACGCAACCCGCTTCGCGGCCTCCGACAGCTGCGGGGCGATCCGGTCGATCACCCACGGTGTCGCGAGGACGCCCGTACGGCTGAGGCCCGCAACCACCTGGGTGTCGGACAGGGGCACCGCGCTGCCGCGCTGGACGGCGCCGAGCGAGTTGTACGTGGGGTTCTTCGTGGTCTCTCCCTCGTCCGGCACGAACACGACCACGACGTCCGCGTCGACCTCGGTGATGCGTTCGGCGGAGATGGTGGCGAAGAAGCTGTCCGGATCGCTCTCGGCCGCGAGCTCCTCGACGCCCGAGGAGTTCACGAACCCGAGCTGGGTGAGGACCTGCACGCGGGGGTCCGTCGGCTTGTAGACGTTGACCTGACCGTTGGTGGTGTCGAGGTTGATCACCGACAGGGTCTTGCCGGCGAACTCGGGGTGCGCGGCGGCGGTGTCGGCGAGCATCGTGTTCATGCTGTCGATGAGCTTGGTCGCCTCGTCGGACTTGCCCATCGCCTGACCGATCAGCGTGGTCTGGTCCTGCCACGTGGTCTGCCACGCCTTGCCGGGATAGGCGACCGTCGGTGCGAGGGAGGACAGCTGGCCGTAGGTGGCCTGGTCGAAGCCCTCGTACGGTGCCATGATCGTGTCGGGTGCCAGCGCGGCGATCGCCTCGACGGGCGTGGACGTCGCCGCGTCGAGCAGGGTGGTCTCGCGGGGGTCGTACTTGTCCGACAGCCACGGCATGACACCGTTCTCGTCGGCGCCGTAGGAGTTCTTCGGCATGCCCACCGGGGTGCCGCCGAGCGCGTAGACGACGTCCTCGGCGTTCCAGCCGAGCGTGACGATCCGCTCGGGGGTCGACTCGATCGTGGTCTCTCCGAACGTGTTCGCGATCGTGACGGGGAAGGCACCGTCGGAGGCCGTGGTCGTGGAATCGCTGTCGGTCGACGACGAGCAGGACGCGAGCAGTGCCGTCGCGCTCAGGGTGGCGACGACCGTCGCAACCTTGCGGCGGGTGGTGAGAGCGAACACCGGGGAACTCCTTCGGGATCGACGAGATCGGAGAAGGTGAGCCTAACCTGTGTCTCGGAGGCTGTGTGGCGGGGTGGGTCGGTCCGGCCCGACACGATCGCCTCGCGGCGAAATCGATCATGAACGTATGACGCGGTGGCGGCCCGTAATGTGAAGGCCTGTGCTCCACGGCGGCGACTGGTCACAGCCGCCGCCGTCCACTATCCGCGCTGCTCGTCGGGGGCTGAGGAGTCCATAGGTGTTTGCTCGCTGGGGGGATCTGGTCTACCGGGCCCGTTTCACCGTCATCGCGGTGATGGTGGCCGGACTGTTGGCGCTGGGCGCCTATGGTTCCGGGCTGGGTGCGCACCTCAGTCAGAGCGGGCTGGACGATCCCGGCTCGGAGTCCGTGGCGGCGGCGAGACTGGCGGACGGCACGTTCGGCCGGGATGCCACCGGTGACGTCGTGGCGATGTACACCGCCCCCGACGGCAAGACGGTCGACGACCCGGCCTTCAGCGCGAAGGTCACCGACAGCCTGCAGCGACTGGTGCAGGACCACCCCGACCAGGTCGCGAAGATCAACGGCAGCTACTTCCCGGTACCGAACACGCCGCGGCTGCCGGCTTTCGCAACGACGGACCGCACCCATGCGCTCGCGAGCATCGCCCTGAAGGGCGACAACGACACCGCGATCACCAACAACTTCCGTGAGATCAAGGACGCGTTCCAGATCGACGGGGTCGAGGTCCAACTCGCCGGCATGCAGCCGGTCGCGAGCGCGATCAACGACACGATCGCCAACGACATCCACCGCATGGAAATCCTCGCGATCCCGGCGGTCGCGGTGCTGCTGTTCTTCGTCTTCGGAGGCGCGGTCGCGGCGGCGTTGCCGCTGATCGTCGGTGGCCTGACAATCGTCGGCGCGAACGGGATCGTGCGGGTGATCACGCATTTCACCGAGGTCAATGCGTTCGTCGCGTCGGTGGTCTCACTGATCGGGTTGGGTCTGGCGATCGACTACGGCCTGTTCATCGTCAGCCGGTTCCGCGAGGAACTCGGCGACGGGCGCAGCACCAGGGATGCGGTGCGCCGCAGCGTCATGACCGCCGGTCGCACCGTGTTGTTCTCCGCGACGATGATCATCGCGAGTCTCGGTGGCCTGCTGTTGTTCCCACAGGGCTTCCTGAAGTCGATGGCCTACGGCGCGATCGCGACGGTGTTGCTGGCGGCGTTCACCTCGGTCACGGTGTTGCCGGCGATCCTGAGCATCCTGGGCCGGCGGATCGACAAGTTCGGCCTCAAGCGGTTCGGCCAGATCAAGTCGACCGAGGAGATCGAGTCCAGTGTCTGGGGTCGCCTGACGCGGTGGGTGATGCGTAACCCGCTCAAGGTGACGATCCCGATCGTGGTCGGTCTGTTGATGCTGATGGTCCCGCTGACGGGTATCAAGTTCGGTGGCATCAACGAGGAGTATCTGCCGACCGACAACCCGACGCGGACGGCGCAGGAGCAGTTCGACGAGCTGTTCCCGGGCAATCGCACCGAACCGGTGAAACTGGTGATCACCGGCGCCGATGGCATGCAGGTGGGCCAGATCCTCAAGACCGCGAGCGGGGCGCCCGGCCTGGTCGAGAAGTTCTCGATCACCGGGCCCGCGAAGGACGGCGTGCAGGTCCTCAAGGCCGGTCTGGTCGACCGCA
The DNA here is from genome assembly GCF_003350365.1 of Rhodococcus sp. AG1013. Taxonomy (NCBI): domain Bacteria; kingdom Bacillati; phylum Actinomycetota; class Actinomycetes; order Mycobacteriales; family Nocardiaceae; genus Rhodococcus; species Rhodococcus sp. AG1013. The sequence goes on along the minus strand of NZ_QQAT01000029.1, from coordinate 40,425 downwards.
ACGACTCGGCCCCGACCATCGACTATCTGCGGGCGATGGACGTCCCGGGCGGCGTGGACGTCCTCGTCGGCGGCACCCCGGCGATCGAGCAGGACAGCATCAGTGCACTGCTCGACAACCTGCCGCTCATGATCGTCACGGTCCTCACCGTCACGACTCTGCTGATGTTCCTGGCATTCGGCTCACTCGTGCTGCCCATCAAGGCCGTGTTGATGAGCGCGCTCGGTCTCGGCGCGACGCTCGGCATCCTCACCTGGGTGTTCGTCGACGGTCACGGCTCGGGCGTGCTGGGCTTCACGCCCGGACCGATCACGTCGCCGATGCTGGTGCTGATCGTCGCGATCGTCTACGGCCTGTCCATCGACTACGAGGTGTTCCTGCTCTCCCGCATGGTCGAGGCCAGATCGCAGGGTGCGAGTACCACCGAGGCCATCCGGATCGGTACCGCGCACACCGGCCGGATCATCACCGCGGCCGCACTGATCCTGATCGTCGTCACCGGCGCGTTCGGATTCTCCGAGCTGGTGATGATGAAGTACATCGCGTACGGCATGATCTCGGCGCTCGTCATCGACGCGACCCTGATCCGCATGTTCCTGGTGCCGGCGGTGATGAAGCTGCTCGGCGACGACTGCTGGTGGGCGCCTGCCTGGATGAAGCGCATCCAGGAGAAGGTCGGGCTGGGCGAACCGATCCTCGACAGCGAACTGGCCCGGGGCGACGTGCGCGATCTCGCGGACCCGGATACCTCCGTCGTTCCGGAGTCGCCGGAGCCGGAAACGATCCCGGCACGGGAGTCGCTTCCTGAGGATGCGATCTCCTGACCGGTACCCCGTCGATGCGAAGAGGAGCGCGCCCCAATCTCGGGGACGCGCTCCTCTCGTGACGGGTCGGGCTAGACGCTCGCGACACCCTTGGCCAGGAACGTCCTGCCGTTCGCGGCCTCCGACGTTCCGGTCCGGTCCAGGTACGGCGTGATGCCACCGTTCCAGAAGCCGAAGCCGCCGCCCAGGATCAGGCACAGGTCGATGTCCTCGGGACCGGCGACGACGCCCTCCTCGAGCATGATCCGGATCTCCTCGGCGAACGCGCGACGCGTGCGCTCGAGCACCTCGTCCGACGTGGACGGCTTGTCGCCCTGCTGCCACAGCGCCGCGACCTCAGGGTCGACGACCTGGCCCTTGTCGGTCCAGGACCACACGCCGGGCTTGCGGGCCTCGACGATGGCCTCGAGTCCGGGGGACGGCTTGAAGCGCTCCGGGTAGGCCGCGTTGAGGGTCTCGCCGGTGTGCAGTGCGATGGCCGGGCCGACGAGCGCGAGCAGCGTGAACGGCGTCATCGGCATGCCGAGTTCGGCGATCGCATTGTCGGCGACGTCGAACGGGGTGCCCTCGTCGACCGCGTTCATGACCTCGCCGAGCGCGCGGATCAGCAGGCGGTTGAAGACGAAGCCCGGCAGGTCGGCGGATCCGACGGCCGACTTCTTGAGCGCCTTGGCGGTGGCGAACGCCGTTGCGAGGGTGGCATCGTCGGTCTGCTCACCCTTGATGACCTCGAGCAGCGGCAGCACCGCGACCGGGTTGAAGAAGTGGAAGCCGACCACGCGCTCGGGATGCTTCAGGTCGGCAGCCATCTCCGTGATCGACAGCGACGAGGTGTTGGTCGCCAGGACCGTCTCGGGGGAGATGTGCTCCTCGAGTTCGGCGAACACCTTCTTCTTGACGTCCATGTTCTCGAAGACGGCCTCGATGACGAAGTCGGTCTTCGCGAACGCGGCCTTGTCGAGCGAGCCGGTCACCAGCGCCTTGAGGCGGTTCGCGCCGTCCGGCGACAGCCGGCCCTTGGCCAGCAGCTTGTCGATCTCGCTGTGGACGTAGCCGACGCCCTTGTCGATGCGCTCCTGGTCGATGTCGGTGAGGATGACCGGCACCTTGAGCTGCTTGACGAACAGCATTGCCAGCTGGCTCGCCATCAGGCCGGCACCGACGATGCCGACACCGGTGACCTTGCGTGCCAACGACTTGTCGGGCGCTCCGGCGGGGCGCTTGGCGCGCTTGTTCACCAGGTCGAACGCGTACAGGCCGGCGCGCAACTCGTCGGTCATGAGCAGGTCGGCGAGGGCGTTGTCCTCGGCGGCGAACCCGGCGTCGAGGGACTTCGAGTCGGTGAGGTCGGTGGTGCGGGCCAGCTCGAGCAGTTCGACCGTGCGCACCGCGCCGGGCGCGTTGTTCTTGGTCTTGCCCTCGACGATCGCCTTGGCGCGGGCGATGGCCTCGTCCCAGCCGGCGCCGCGGTCGATCTCCGGTCGCGCGGGCGTGATGTCGCCGGCGAGAACCTGTGCGGCCCACGCGAGGGACTGCTCGATGAAGTCGGCGGAGCCGAGCACGACGTCGGCGATGCCGAGCTCGAGGGCCTTCTTCGAGCCTATGACCTTGCCGTTGTTGAGCGGGTTCTCGACCGCGACGGTGACCGCATTCGACGGCCCGATCAGGTTGGGCAGCAACTGGGTTCCGCCCCAGCCGGGAACCAGGCCGAGCATCGCCTCGGGCAGCCCGAGCGCGCCGACGTTGTCGGCGAAGGTGCGGTAGTGGCAGTGCAGACCCACCTCGAGGCCGCCGCCGAGCGCGACGCCGTTCACGAACGCGAACGTCGGCACCGACGACTCGCGCAGACGACGGAACACACGGTGCCCCAGCTGGCCGAGCTCGACGCCCTGCTCGCGGGTGCTGATGCTCGGGACGCCCTTGAGATCCGCGCCGGCCGCGAAGATGAAGGGCTTACCGGTGACGGCGATGGCGGCCGGGTTGGCGGCGAAGGCCTCGTCGAGCGCCTTGTCGAACGCCAGCAGGCCCCGCGGGCCGAAGGAGTTCGGCTTGGTGTGATCGAAGCCGTTGTCGAGGGTGACCAGTGCGACCGGACCCTCGATGCCGGGCACCGAGATCAGCTTGGTGTAGGCGTTCGTGACGACTTCGTCGGCGAAAGCGGTTGCAATGTCGGTCATTTACTTGGCTCCCGCTTCGTCGGCTGCGTAGTCCTTGTGATTGGGGTTCTCCCAGATGACGGTGCCGCCCATGCCGAGGCCGATGCACATCGTGGTCAGGCCGTAGCGGACGTCCGGGTTCTGCGCGAACTGGCGCGAGAGCTGGGTCATCAGGCGGACACCCGAGGAGGCCAGCGGGTGGCCGCACGCGATGGCACCGCCCCACTGGTTGACCCGCGGATCGTCGTCGGCGATACCGAAGTGCTCGAGGAAGGCGAGTACCTGCACGGCGAACGCCTCGTTGATCTCGAACAGACCGATGTCCTCGATCTTCATGCCGGTGCGGGCGAGCAGCTTCTCGGTCGCGGGGACGGGACCTATGCCCATGACGGCGGGGTCGACGCCCTGGAAGGCGAAGCCGACCATGCGCATGCCGACGGGCAGGCCCAGCTCGCGGGCGATGTCCTCACCGGCGAGGATCGCGGCGGTGGCGCCGTCGTTGAGGCCCGCCGCGTTACCGGCGGTGATGCGGCCGGCCGGCCGGAACGGGGTCTTGAGCTTGGCCAGGTCCTCGAGCGTCGTGCCCGGGCGCGGCGGCTCGTCCTCGGTGGCCAGGCCCCAGCCCGCCTCGGAACGGGTGGCGACCGGCACCAGGGTGTCGGCGATGAAACCAGCCTTCTTGGCGGCCTCGTACTTGTTCTGCGACGCGACGGCGTAGGCGTCGGTGCGTTCCTTGGTGATGTTCGGGAACCGGTCGTGCAGGTTCTCGGCGGTGTTGCCCATCACCAGTGCGCTCGGGTCGACCAGGCGGTCGGCGAGGAAGCGGGGGTTCGGGTCGGCGCCCTGCCCCATCGGGTGGCGGCCCATGTGCTCGACGCCGCCGGCGATCACGACGTCGTACTGGCCGAAGCCGATGCCCGACGCGGTGGTGGTGACGGCGGTCATCGCGCCGGCGCACATGCGGTCGATCGCGAAGCCCGGGACCGTCTCGGGTAGACCCGCGAGGATCGCGGACGTGCGGCCGATGGTCAGGCCCTGGTCGCCGGTCTGGGTGGTCGCGGCGATCGCCACCTCGTCGATCCGCGAAGGATCGAGCTGGGGGTTGCGGCGCAGCAGCTCACGGATGGCCTTGACGACCAGGTCGTCGGCCCGAGTTTCGGCGTAGATGCCCTTCGGGCCGGCCTTGCCGAACGGCGTGCGGATGCCGTCGACGAAGACGACGTTTCTCTGGGTAGCGGATGCAGCCACGCTGGATTCCTCCTGGCGGGAGTGGAGCGGTCACGCCGAGTCGAAGACCCGACACGCACCACTGTAGCGCTAATTACCCGCCGGTAACATACGGGGCGTAGCTGACCCCATCGACGCAGTTCAGGGCTGTGCCCGGACCGCTTCCGCGAGGATGGGCACGGTCAGTTCGCGCTGCCACGGACGCGCGCCGCCCACCGCGAGAGCCGCGTCGATCGCCGCCGAGGGATCCGACTCGTCGACCGGCGGCTCCCAGCAGATCCGACGCACCAGGTCGGGGCTGAGCAGGTTCTCGACAGGCACCTGCACTCGCTCGCTGAGTTCGGTGATGCCGGCCTTGGCGGCGTTCAGGCGTGCGGCCGCCTCGGGGTCGCGCTTGGCCCATCGGCTGGGCGGCGGCGGCCCGGTGAAGGGCTGATTGATCGGGGGCAGTTCCGTCTGCGGCAGCGCACGGGCGCGCTCGAGAGCGGACAGCCACAGCCGTGACGACCGGCGCTGGCGCGGTCCGCCGAAGACGGGCAGGGCCCGTAGCGTCTCCATGCTCTTGGGATCGGCGCTCGCCGCGGCGACGATCGCCGAGTCCGGCAGGATGCGACTGGGGGAGATGTCGCGCTTGCGGGCCACCTCGTCGCGCGCGGTCCACAACTCGCGGACCGCGGCGAGTTGGCGGGGGCTCTTGAGGCTGTGGATCTGTGACGTTCGCCGCCACCGCTCCGGCTTGGGCTGCGGCGGTCCGGCGAGCCGGACGTGCTCGAACTCCTGCCTCGCCCACTCCGTCTTGTTCTGGGATGCAAGCTCTTTCGCCATGGCGTCCTGGAGCTCGAGGAGCACCTCGACGTCGAGGGCTGCGTAGTTGAGCCACGCGTCGGGCAGCGGACGCGACGACCAGTCGGCCGCCCCGTGACCCTTGCGGAGCTCGAGCCCGAGCGTGCGTTCGACGATCGCGGCCAGGCCCACGCGTTCGAAGCCGGCGAGCCGTCCGGCCAGTTCGGTGTCGAACAGTGCGGCCGGTTCGAGGCCGAGCTCGGCGAGACACGGCAGATCCTGGTCGGCGGAGTGCAGCACCCACTCGAGGTCGTTGATCGCGTCACGAAGTGGTGCCAGATCCTCCGACGTCGGAATCGGATCGAGCAGGAACGTGCCGGCGCCGGCCCGCCGCAACTGCACCAGGTACGCGCGGGACGAGTAGCGGAATCCGGACGCGCGCTCCGCGTCGACGGCGAGGGGGCCGGTGCCCGCGGCGATGCGCTCGGCGGCGTCGCGGACGCCGTCGGCCGTCTCGATCACCGGCGGCACCCCGTTTGCCGGAACCAATAGTGGTACGGGGACGGGGGTGGGCTCGGTGGTATCTGGCATAGGGGGCAACTCTACGTGGCGAGGGCGCGATCTCACGTCGAGATCTGCGCGTCGCGCGGCAATTCTGTCAAAAAGTTGAACATGTGACCAAGACCACTCCGGCGGGTGACGGTGCCTGGTCGGCGCACCGACCGGCCCGTCGGTGCGCCCGGGCGGAATGTCGGAATCGCTCGCGGGCGGTGCGGCCCATGAGGTAGAACGAGTTTCAGTTTTGTCCGCTCGGCTTCTCCGGGCGGATCGAGGACACCTGATCGGAAGGCAGATCGATGCTCAACCTTGCGGCCGCCGTCGCTCCCGTCGGCGAGGTGCCGGCCGGGTCCATGGTGGAGTTACCGGGCCGGGGCAGCACCTACGTCATCGATACGGGTGCCACCCCGGAGAACCGTGGAAAGCCGACGCTGGTGCTGCTGCACGCGCTCGCGTGCACCGGCACGCTGACGTGGTACCCGGCCATCGCCAAGCTCGCGGCGAAGTCGCGGGTGGTGGTCCTCGATCAGCGTTGGCACGGGCGTGGCATCCGCTCGGAGCGATTCACGCTCGAGGACTGCGCCGACGACGTCGTCGCGCTCGCCGACACTCTGGAGCTCGACCGTGTCGTGCCGGTCGGGTACTCGATGGGTTCGTTGGTCTCGCAGCTCACGTGGAAGCGGCACCGCGACCGCGTCGCGGGTCTGGTGCTGTGCGCGGGCGCGGCGCACTTCAAGCGGAACTCGCGTGAACGGGTGGCGCTCGAATCGCTCAGTGCGGGGCTCGGTGCACTCAAGCCGCGTCCCGGTCCGGTCCCGGTCGGCGGGCCGCGGTTCGGCGGAGATCGGGTGTGGGCGTACTCCCAGTTCCGGGAGACCAGTTACGGCGCGATCGGTCGGGCCACCGCCGAGATCGGCAAGTTCGATTCGACGGCGTGGGTCGGCGACATCGACGTCCCCACCGCCGTCGTGGTGCCCACGAAGGACCTGATCATCCCCCCGCGGCGCCAGCGCTGGCTCGCTCGCCAGATCGCCGGCGCCGCCACGTACGAGGTGGACTGCGGTCACTCGTCGTGCGTCATGAACGCCGGGCCGTTCACCGAGGGACTGCTGGCTGCTTCTTCTTCCGTGCTTGCGCGCGTGCGGCCTTGACGAGTTCGGCCAGGGCCGCCGGGAACGCGTCCGCCAGATCCCACAGGTGCGGCGCGAGTTCCTTGCAGGAGACCAGGCCCACGTCGAGTCGGCCCTCGAGCGACATCACCGTCACGTTGAGGCCGGCGCCGTGGAAGACCGGTCCGAGCGGATACATCTGCTTGATGCGCGCGCCCAGGAAGTAGAGCGGCATCGGCGGGCCGGGGACGTTCGAGACCACGAGGTTGTGCACCACGGGGTGACGCTCGGCCAGCTTCAGCTTGGAGTACACCCGCATCGCGCTGCCGAACGTGGCCGGCGCCGCGAACTGCGCCCAGTCCTGCAGCAGGGTCGCGCCCAGCGCCTCGTTGTGATGGTCCTTGTTGATCGCGTTGTGCTCGGCGATGAAGTGCAGCCGCTCGACCGGATCGGCGATGTCGGTCCCGAGCTGGGTGAACATGACCGAGATCTGGTTGGTGCCCGGACGGTCCGACTTGTCGTGGACGGAGACCGGTACCGTCGCGACCAGTGAGCTGTCGGGGAGTTCGTTGCGGTCCTCGAGGTACTTGCGCAGCGCGCCGGCGCACATCGTCAGCACGACGTCGTTGACCTTGACGCCGAAAGCGTTCTTGACGAGCTTGACGTCGTCGAGGCTCAGTTCGTTGTACGCGATGGTCCGGCGTCCGGTGATCGCGCCGTTGAACGACGTGCGCGGCGCGGTGAACGGCGTCGGCATCGCCTCGCCCTTGCGGGCCCGCCCGATCCAGTTCGGCAGCAGCGACACGCTGTCCGGGAGCAGCTTCGCGATCTTCAATGGTCGCGTGGCGAACGACAGCAGGCCGTTGACGGCGATGTCGAGTGAGCTCGCGCGACCGGCTCCCTCGGGAAGCTGATCGAACTCGGGCCTGGGGGCGTCGGGCTCGAGCCCGCAGAGCTGTGACATGAGGTTGGAGCCGGTGACACCGTCGACGTTGGCGTGGTGCATCTTCGACATCACGGCTACCGAGCCGTCTTCGAGGCCCTCGATGACGAACATTTCCCACAGCGGGCGGGTGCGGTCCATGGGCTGGCTGGCGATCGAACTGCACATTTCCGAAAGCTCGTCACGGCCGCCCGGCGCGGGTACCGCGATCCGGTGGAAGTGGCGATCGATGTCGAAGTCGGTGTCGTCGACCCACACGGGGTGGTCCAGGTTGAAGCGCGTGTCCTTGAGCCGACGCTTGAAGCTCGGCATCGATTTGACGCGAACGGCCAACTCGTCTCGCAGCTTTGCGAAAGAATAGCCACCCGGGATGGTGGACCCGTCGAGAATGATGAGGCCACACACGTGAAGCATCTGGGTCGGGGTTTCGAGATAGAGGAAGCTGGCATCCAATCCACTGAGTCTCTCCATGCAGCTAACGGTAGAACCTGTTCCATTTTGACGTGGGCGTTGTGACAAACATCATGGTTAAATAGGTTTATGAGGATTGATAACAGGTTCCTGTTACGTCAGGTGGCAAATACTGCGCTGACGGCCAACGCGCTGCGACCGGTGCCGGGGATGCCGATGTCGGTGCCGACGTTCCTGTCCGGATGGCTGACCACGGAACTCGCTCCTCAGTTGCTTGCTGCGACCGCGGCCGATGCTGCTGTCCACGTCGCCCGCCACGGCGTCCGGAGTCGCGGCGACGCCGTCGGACTCGCCGCCGCCGGGGCTTCGATCGCGGGACTCGCAGCCGTGATCGCGACCGGACGTGGGGCGCGGGCCGAGGTGGAGTCGGCGCTCGAATCGGCGTTGGGACCCGACTATCGATCGGTGGGCGGCGCGGCGCGTCCGGTCCCGCAGACGCCGTGGCGGCAGTTGGCGTTCCCGTTCCGGATGCGCCGGGACGACGTCGTGCGGGTGAAGAACCTGGACTATGCGCCCGGCGGTCGACGATTCCGGATCGACATCTACCACCGCCGGGACACTCCGGCGAATGCGCCTGTCCTGCTGCAGATCCACGGTGGCGGGTGGGTCATCGGCACCAAGGATCATCAGGGCATCCCGCTGATGCTGGAGATGGCGTCGCGTGGGTGGGTGTGCGCCGCGATCAACTATCCGCTGTCGCCGAAGGCGGTGTGGCCGGAGCACCTCATCGCCATCAAGCGGGCGGTCTCGTGGTTGCGCGGCAATGTCGCCCGGTTCGGCGGGGATCCCGATTTCATCGCTGTCACCGGCGGTTCGGCCGGCGGCCACTTGGCAGCGATGTTGGCGTTGACGGGTGGCGACGCCGGCCTGCAACCCGGTTTCGAGGATGCGGACACCTCGGTCCAGGCGTGCGCCCCGCACTACGGCGTGTACGACTTCGCGGGGGAGACGGGGATCAAGGCGACGCGTCAGCGGGTCGAATCCGCGCTCTCACCGATGGTGCTGGGCAAGAAGGCGCAGTTCCCGCGGGACTACCTCGCGGCGTCGCCGCGTGCGCACCTGCGCGAGGACGCGCCCCCGTTCTTCGTGGTGCACGGGACCAGCGACTCGTTCATTCCCGTCGCCGAGGCCCGCGAGTTCGTCGATCGTCTGCGTGAGGTGTCGGCGAATCCGGTGGCGTACGCCGAGCTGCGGGGCGCCCAGCACGCGTTCGACATCTTCCCGTCCATCCGGAGTTTCCGGGTGGCGCAGGGTGTCGCCGACTTTTTCGACTGGGCGCACGCCCGCCGGCTGTCGGCGGGCGTCCCGGGGCATGCCGGCACCCGAGCCGGCGCAGCGGACACCGTGGATGCGGACGATGTGGACGAGGAAGGGACGGGTTAGCGGATGGAGCGGCGTCGAGGTGTAGCGATCGGCGGCCGCTGCGGCTCAGGGCCGCCGACCCAGCCTCGCGATTCCGGCCGGCGGCAGGCCGGCGGCGTAGGCGAGGACCTCGCAGAAGGCCTCGACGTGGGAGGCCAGGGCGGTGGATGTCGCCGTCCACGACGCCCGGAGCTCGAGTTGATGGGCCCGCGGTGGCCCCGCGATGTCGCCGTAGCGCACCGAGCTGGTCGCCGTCACCGTGCCACCGAGCGCGACCACCTCGTCGGCCCGCTCGTCGAGGGCGTCGACCAGCCAGCTCCACGCGACCTCGGGGAGGAGGGGATCGGCGGCGAGGGCCGGCTCGAGGTCGGCCTGGATGTAGGCGACCAGCCGCATGGTGCCGTTCCACGCCTCGTCGCCGTCGGGATCGTGAAGCAGGATCAGCCGTCCGAATGCGTCCCCTTCGGACTGCTCCGCGACGGCCGCGTCGTCGGGGTGGCGGACCTCCGCGCCGATCGCGTAGCTGAACGGCGCGAGGCGCTGCGGGGGACGGATCGGGCCGAGCTCGATATCCGGGTGAACCTCGGCCGAGTTCATCGCGTCGACAGCGGCGCGGAACTGGGCGGGTTCGTTGGGTAATCCCGGGGTCGTCACACCAGCGGACGTTAGACGCCGCACCTGGTAGGGCGTCGGAGGCGCGCCGATTCCGCCCCGGCGCCGGGCCATGGCAGCATGGAGCCCGATGAGCGGCTTGGAAGATACGAATGCAGGTATGACCGGGCGTGCCGAGTACCCGTCTCGACGGGTCCTGGGCGACGCACCGTTGTTGGCGGCGGCCACCGGCCGTCCGGTGAAGCATCGACCCGTGTGGTTCATGCGTCAGGCCGGACGCTCGTTGCCGGAGTACCGGGAGATCCGGGCGGGAATCGGGATGCTCGAGTCCTGCTTCGATCCCGAGTTGGTCTGCGAGATCACGATGCAGCCCGTGCGGCGGCACAAGGTCGACGCGGCGATCCTGTTCTCCGACATCGTCGTTCCGCTGAAGGCTGCGGGCATCGACCTCGACATCGTGGCCGGTGTCGGACCCGTCGTCGCGAACCCCGTGCGGACCACCGCCGACGTCGCGGCGCTGCCCCGCCTGGTTCCCGACGAGGTCGGCGCCGTGTCGCAGGCTGTCCGGCTGCTCACCGCCGAGCTCGGCGAGACGCCGCTGATCGGTTTCGCCGGTGCCCCGTTCACGCTCGCGTCGTACCTGGTCGAGGGCGGCCCGAGTCGCAACCACGAGCGCACCAAGGCGCTCATGCACGCCGATCCCAAGACCTGGCACGCGCTCCTCGGCACCATCACCGACACCACCATCGCGTTCCTGCAGGCGCAGCTGCATGCCGGCGTCGACGCGGTCCAGTTGTTCGATTCGTGGGCGGGCGCGCTGTCGCTGGCCGAGTACCGCGAGTTCGTGCTGCCGCACTCGGAGCGGGTGTTCGCCGAGGTCGAGTCGGCCCAGGTGCCGCGCATCCACTTCGGTGTCGGCACCGGTGAACTCCTCGGTGCGATGGGCGAGGCCGGCGCCGACGTCGTCGGCGTCGACTGGCGGATCCCGCTGGACGTCGCCGCCCGCCGCGTCGGGCCAGGCAAGGGGCTGCAGGGCAACCTCGATCCCGCCGTCCTGTTCGCGGGCTGGCCCGCGATCGAGAAGCAGGTGCGGCGCATCGCCGCGGAGGCGGACGCCGCGATCGCGGCCGGCGCCACCGGGCACATCTTCAACCTCGGCCACGGCGTGCTGCCGGAGACCGATCCGGCCGTGCTCACCGACGTCGTGGAGCTGGTGCATTCGTTGTGACCGGTCGGCGCGTCTCGGTAGCGGTCGTCGGTGGCGGCGTCACCGGGCTCGTCGCGGCCTATCGGCTGCGGCAGCGGCTCGGTGACGGCGCCCGGATCACCGTCGTCGAGGCGGGCTCACGGACCGGTGGCAAGCTGCGGACCGTCGATCTCGCGGGCGATCCCGTCGACGTGGGCGCCGAGGCGTTCATCGCGCGCCGCCCGGAGGTTGCGGACCTCATCGTCGAGCTGGGCCTGCAGGACCAGTTGGTCCATCCGACGGGACGATCGCCGCTGATCTGGTCGCAGGGCTCGCTCCACCCGTTGCCCTCACGGACGCTGATGGGCATCCCGTCGGATCCGCAGTCGATGGCCGGACTTGTCGACGCGGACACCCTCGCGCGCATCGTCGCCGAGCCGACCGTGCCGTTCGAGTGGGATCCGGCGGCCGATGTGGACGTCGCGACCCTGGTCGGCGGCCGTTTCGGTGAGCAGGTGGTGCGCCGGTCGGTCGATCCGCTCCTCGGTGGTGTCTATTCGGGGTTGTCGGACTCGATCGGGGTCCGGGCCGCGCTGCCGACGCTGGCCGCCGCGCTCGACTCGGGTGCCCCGAGCCTGTCCGCGGCCGTGCGGGCGGCGCTGCCGACACCGTCCCCGGGGCCGGTGTTCGGCACCCTGCGCGACGGCTACGGCGTCCTGCTCGCCGCGCTGCGCGACGCCGCCGCACCCGAGATGGTCCTGGACGCGTCCGCGACTGGCCTGCGCCGGGACGAGGACGGCTGGTGGATCGATCCCCTCGACCACGTCGACGGGATCGTGCTCGCGGTGCCGGCGCCGCAGATGGTCGGCCTGGTCGCCGACGCCGCACCCCCGCTGGCCGAGGCGGCCCGCGGCATCGAACTCGCATCCTCCGCGGTCGTCGCGCTGGCCCTGCCCACCGACGCCGGTGTCCCGGAGAACTCCGGGGTCCTCGTCGCGACGGGGGAGTCGTTGGGCGCGAAGGCGTTCACGCTGTCGAGCCGCAAGTGGCCGCACCTGGCCGACCGGGACGTCACGCTGGTGCGGGCGTCGTACGGACGGTTCGGGGACGCCGCCGTCGTCGATTCCACCGACGAGCAGTTGATCGCGAAGGCCCGCGCCGATCTGGAGACCGTCACGGGCGTGCGCGCCGACCCGGTCGACGCGATCGTCGCGCGCTGGCACGGCGGGCTGCCGCAGTATGCACCCGGTCACCTGGATCGGGTGGCCGCGATCGAGGCCGCCGCGGCCGACGTGGACGGGCTCGAGATCGCGGGTGCGTACCTGCACGGAGTCGGCGTCCCGGCATGCGTGGCGTCCGCGACGACGGCGGCGACACGGCTCGCGGCCCGAGTGGCAGGATGAGCGGCATGGCACGCCTCGATTTCGACAAGCTCAATTCCACCCTTCGCTACGCGATGTTCTCCGTCTTCCAGGTGCAGCCCGGCGTCCTCGGTGACGACCGCGCCGCAGCCGTGAAGCAGGCGCAGGCGTTCTTCGACTCGTTCGAGGACACCGACGTCGTCGTGCGCGGCATCTACGACGTCGCCGGCGTCCGCGCCGACGCCGACTTCATGATCTGGACGCACGCGGAGCGCCTCGAGGATCTGCAGAAGCTGTACAAGGACTTCCGCCGCACCACCGACCTCGGCCAGGTGAGCGACCCGGTGTGGTCCAACGTCGCGCTGCACCGTCCCGCCGAGTTCAACAAGAGCCACGTTCCGGCCTTCATCGCCGGCGAGGATGCGGGCGACTACATCTGCGTGTACCCGTTCGTCCGCTCGTACGAGTGGTACCTGCTGCCCGACGCCGACCGTCGCAAGATGCTCGCCGATCACGGCATGGCCGGCCGCACCTACCCGGATGTCCGCGCCAACACGATCCCGGCGTTCGCGCTCGGCGACTACGAGTGGATCCTCGCGTTCGAGGCCCCGGAGCTGGACCGCATCGTCGACCTGATGCGCGACCTGCGCGCTACCGAGGCCCGCATGCACGTGCGTGAGGAGACCCCGTTCTTCACCGGTCCGCGGGTCACCGTCGAGCAGCTGGTCAACTCGCTGCCCTGACCCGATACGACCACACCCCGCACCCGACAGGTGGCGGGGTGTTTCGTGTGTACCGCGGCGCGAGGTGGCTCGGCCCTCGTATCCTGAGCACATCAGCGGGCCCACGAGAGGGGCATGCGATGTGGAGTCCACGACGGTTCCTCGGTGCGGGTGTCCTGACGGTCGGCGTCGTGATTGGTGTCGCGATGTGTCCGATTCCCCAAGCATCGGCCACATCCACCATGAACACCTTTCAGGTTCCGTTCGTCATGAACTGCAGCACTTTCTTCAACCCCTGCTCGTTCAACCCGGTGGCGATCACCGGTGAGGTGCCGGGGACGGTGACGTTCCCCGCTCTGTATCCGACCGAGCCTGGGCAACCGAACGTCAAGGGCAGCTACTACATGCACTGGAGGAACCTCGGCACCGGAACCGCCGGGATGCTGGTGCTTCCCTACAGCGAGGCGGTCAGCGTGTTCACCGGGGCGGGACTCGTGACCGCATCGATGACGACGGGCTTCGAGTTCATCGCCGGAACAGGTGTCTTCTCCGTGCCCTGAGTCCGGCTGGAAGACTGAGGCCGTGACTTCGTCGGCGCGGTACCAGCACATGGCGCACTGGGGCATGTTCGAGGTCGAGTCCGCCGGCGGCGACGTGAGCGCCGTGCACCCCTACGCGGGAGACTCCGAACCGTCCCCGATCCTCGGGAACCTGCCCGGGTCGGTGCGGCACCGCGCCCGTGTCTCCGGCCCCGCGGTCCGGCGGGGCTGGCTCGAGTCGGGGCCCGGCCCGTCCGACAAGCGCGGCGCCGACCAGTTCGTGCCCGTGTCGTGGGACGAGTTGCTCGATCTGCTGGCGCACGAACTGCGTCGCGTCGTCGACACCCACGGCAATCGCGCGATCTTCGGCGGCTCGTACGGCTGGGCCAGCGCCGGACGATTCCATCATGCGCAGAGCCAGATCCACCGCTTCCTCAACATGCTCGGCGGCTACACCCGCTCGGTGCACAGCTATTCGCTCGGCGCTACCGGCGTCATCATGCCGCGCGTGGTGGGCACCCACTGGAAGCTGTTCGCCCGCTCCACCAACTGGGACGTGATCGCCGACCACACCGATCTGATGGTGTGCTTCGGCGGCGTGCCGCTCAAGAACACCGCCGTCAACAGCGGCGGCACCAGCGCACATCCCACGCGCGGTGCCCTCGACCGATTTCGGGATCGCGGCGGCGAGGTGGTCTCGATCAGCCCGCTGCGCGACGACCTGCACGGCCGGTGCGAGTGGATCGCACCGATCCCCGGCACCGACGTCGCGATCATGCTCGCGCTCGCGTACGTACTGGCGTCGGAGGGATTGCACGACAAGGCATTCCTGAGCCGCTACTGCGTGGGGTACGACCGATTCGAGGATTATCTCCTGGGACGCACCGACGGCGTGCCCAAGACGCCGGGCTGGGCGTCGGCACTCTCCGGCGTCCCGGCGGAGCAGATCGCCGCGCTGGCCCGACGGATGGCCGGCGGACGCACGATGGTGACGGTGACGTGGTCGCTGCAGCGCGTCCGGTTCGGCGAGCAGGCCCCGTGGATGGGCGTGACGCTCGCGGCGATGCTCGGCCAGATCGGGCTTCCCGGAGGCGGATTCGGGCACGGCTACGGATCGATGAACGAACCCGGGCTGGCGCCGGTGCCGTACCCGCTGCCGACGCTGTTCCAGGGCGCCAACCCCGTCCCGGACTTCATCCCCGTCGCGGCGATCTCGGACCTGCTGCTGCATCCGGGGGAGGAGTTCGACTACGACGGCCGACGCCTCACCTACCCGGACATCCGACTCGTGCACTGGGCCGGCGGCAATCCGTTCCACCATCATCAGGACCTGGCCCGGCTGCGGCGTGCGCTGGCCCGACCGGACACGATCGTCGTGCACGAGCCGTACTGGACGCCGATGGCCCGGCACGCTGACATCGTGGTGCCGTCGACCACATCGCTCGAACGCGACGATCTCGCGTGCACCCGCAACGATCCGCTGCTGGTCGCGATGCACCGCGCGGTGCCCCGGTACGCCGATGCGCGCGACGACTACGACACGTTCGCCGCGCTCGCGCACCGTCTCGGGTTCGGGGCCCGGTTCACCGAGGGCCGCACCGCACATCAGTGGATCGAGCACCTGTACGAGCAGTGGCGAGGATTCGTGCTCACGGACCCGGCGCACCTCGAAGCACCCCCGTTCGGCGAGTTCTGGCGGCGCGGGCACGTGCGGATGCGGACGGAGGACGGTCTGTCGCTGTTCTCCGAGTTCCGTGACGATCCCGAGCGCAACCCGCTCACCACCCCGAGCGGGAGGATCGAGATTTTCTCCGCCGACATCGACGGTTTCGGCTACGACGACTGTGCCGGGCACCCGCGCTGGTACGAACCGGACGAGTGGCTCGGCGGCGAGCGGGCGCAGCGTTTCCCGTTGCACCTGATCGCCAATCAGCCGAAGACCCGGTTGCACGGGCAGTTGGACCACGGTGCGGTCAGTCAGGCGTCGAAGATCCGTGGGCGGGAGCCGATCCGGATCCATCCGTCCGACGCGGCCGCGCGGGGACTCGGCGCCGGTGAGGTGGTGCGGGTGTTCAACGACCGCGGTGCGTGTCTCGCGGGTGTGGTGCTCGACGACCAGGTGCGGGCGGGAGTGGTGCAACTGGCCACCGGGGCCTGGTACGACCCGCTCGATCCGTCCGACCCCGACTCGATGTGCGTGCACGGCAATCCGAACGTGCTGACCGCGGACGTCGGCGCCTCGTGGCTGTCGCACGGCTGCTCCGGGCAGCACGCACTGGTGCAGGTCGAGCGGTTCGACGGGGTGCTCCCGCCGATCAAGGCGTTCGACCCGCCGCTCTGACTTGTTCTATTTGAACTAGAACAATATGGTGGGTGTGTGCTCATTCGCATCGATCAGTCGTCGTCCGTCCCGCTGTACGAGCAGTTCGCCGCGTCGGTGCGAGGCGCGATCGCCGACGGGTCCGTCGTCGCGGGGGAGCGGTTGCCCTCCGCCCGGGATCTGGCGTCGTCCCTCGACCTCAACGTGCACACCGTGCTGCGCGGCTACCAGATGCTGCGGGACGAGGGGTTGATCGAACTGCGCCGCGGTCGCGGTGCCGTCGTCTCGGCAGATGCCTCGGTGCGGGGCCGGCTGCAGGAGGCGGTCCGCGGTCTCGTCGCGGAGGCGCGGCGGCACGGCCTGAGCGCGGCAGACCTGCTCGACCTGGTGAAGAAGGAGATGACATGACCGACTCGACTGCGGTGCAAAACGTTTCGTGGGTTCGGGGGCTGGGTGGTGCGTTACTCGCCCCGGTCGCCGCGGCGACCGCCGCGATCGCCGTCCTGGCGGCATGGTCCGGTGACCTGCCCGACCCGGTCGCCGTCCACTTCGGTCCCGGCGGCGCCGCCGACGGCTTCGCCTCCCGCGCGGCCGCGCAGTGGTCGCCGGTGCTCGGTCTCGCCTTCGCCGTGCTGCTCGGGGGAATCCTGTTGGCGCTCACCCGTCGTGAC
The DNA here is from genome assembly GCF_003350365.1 of Rhodococcus sp. AG1013. NCBI lineage: Bacteria > Bacillati > Actinomycetota > Actinomycetes > Mycobacteriales > Nocardiaceae > Rhodococcus > Rhodococcus sp. AG1013. Next base: position 23,581 of record NZ_QQAT01000029.1, on the reverse strand, counting down.
GTGCGTGCCGCGCGGACGGGTGCGGCGGTGTCGGCGGGAACGGGCACCGCGGTCGCGATCCTGCCCGTCGCCCTGTTGTCCTCGCAGCGAGGCCTCGCCGACGCGGCGGATGCGTCGTTCGGTGGATGGTGGCTCCTGCCGGTTGCCGCGGTGGGCGTCGTCGCCGCATTCGCCGGCCTGGCGCTGATCGGGCGACCGGCGCCGGCGGCGGCGGCCTCGGCCCCGCCGGCGGACGCGGCTCGCCTCGATCTGGCCGATACCGAGACCGTCGTGTGGACCGGGTCGGCCGCGATGTCCTGGTGGCTCGGGGCGGCGCTGGCGCTGCTGCCGACTGCGCTGATCGCCTGGTCGGCCGCGACCGCGTCGAGCGGAGCCGTCCTGATGCTGCTCGGTGCGGCCGTGCTGGGCGCGGTGTTGATGGGCCTCACGCTCGCGCCGGTGTACGTCGTCGTGGACGGGCGTGGACTCGAGACGCGCTACGTGCTCACCGGCGGTCGTCGGCGGATCCCGCTCGACGAGATCGCCCGCGCCGATGTCGTACACATCGGGCTGATCAACCGGTACGGCGGCATCGGCTACCGTGTCGGCCCGGACGGCGTCGGCCTGCTGGTCCGGCCCGGTGCCGCGTTGCGCGTCACGCGCGGTGACGGCTCCAAGTTCACCGTTACCGTCGACGGCGCCGACCAGGCCGCGGCCGTGCTGAACTCGCTCGCCGCGCGGGGGCGTGTCGCCAGGTAGCGGGACCGACGGCGGACCAGGCGGTCTCGGGGTTCTGTACAGTCGTGTCCGATGGCCGGCGGATTTCCCGTGTTTCGCTTGTACCGAGACTCGGACAGCTCCCACGTATTGTGTTGCGCACGTTTCCCGGAGTTCGCCGGGTGGGCTGCGGACGAGGAAGTCTGTGCCCAGCGAGCTTTCGACGATGCGGTCGCGAGCATCCTTCTCGACGCCGACCTCGCACCGGAAGCGCTCACGCTGGTCGGCGAGCAGCAGGGGTATCCCGTCGGCGATCGACTGTTCGCTACGACGATTCCCCGCATCGGAACGGTCTCGTACGCGTACCAGCAAGCCGGGTCGCCGTGGATCGTTCTGGGCCTCGATGTCTCGGCGGACGAGTTCTGGGCCGAGATCGAGGACGACGAGGATCTCCGGGAACTCGACCCGATCCCGCCGCTGAGGGCGGTGCCGGCCGTGGTCTTGACTCAACCCGGCTGGCCGGACCGCCCGTAGGCGGTTGTCCGGTCGGCTGTGGCGCCCGGCTGCCCCCGACAGCCCGGGTTGCCGGGGGCAGCGTCGTTCTACGAGCCGTCGGCCGGCTGCAGCCGCAACGAGATGCTGTTGATGCAGTACCGCTGGTCGGTCGGGGTGGGGTAGCCCTCGCCCTCGAAGACGTGCCCGAGGTGGCTGTGGCAGTTGCTGCACAGCACCTCGACGCGGTGCATGCCGAGCGTGTTGTCGGCTCGCAGGATGACGGCGTCCGAGTCCGCGGGGTCGAAGAACGACGGCCATCCGCAGTGCGACTCGAACTTCTCGGTGCTGCGGAACAACTCGGCACCGCACGCGCGGCACGAGTACACACCCTCGGTGGTCGTGTCGGTGTACTCGCCGACGTGGGGACGCTCGGTCCCCGCCTGGCGGAGCACCTGGTACTCCTCGGGTGTCAGATGTGCGCGCCATTCGGCGTCACTGCGCCGGAACGTGGGTGCGGGCAGGCCGGAATCCTGTGTGGAACTCATGGCCTCACGCTAATACGATCCGCGAACCCGTGCGTCAGACCTTGGCCGGCACCGGGGTGTCGGCGCTCTGTTCGGCGACGAGGAAGTCCGGATCGATACCCGAGTCCAGCCGTCCCTCGCGCTTCGACGTCAGGTAGCGGTTCGCGAGCACCGCGAAGATGACGATCAGCAGCAGGCTCCAGCCCATCGTCGGCTTCAGGTATTCGGCTGCGCGGCCGGTCTCGATGAACCGGTTCGAGAACCAGGCGTCCGCACTGAGGAACCCGTACACCGCGAGCCACGCCGGCCAGTTACGCATCACGGAGTTGCGCAGCACCACCGTCATGATCAGCGGGAACAGCAGCATCGAGTAGTACATCTGGCCCAGCGACAGCAGCAGGAACGACGCTCCCATGATCACGCCCGAGGCGGTCGCGACGAAGAACAGTTCGTCGTGCCGGTAGTACCGGTACAGCAGCCACAGCGACACCAGGACCATCGCCGTGAAAGCGATACGCAGAGCCCAGATCAGCGCGACGGGCAGGCCGAAGTAGGTGCCATTTCCGACGATCGCGCTGTTGAAGTAGTCGCGGGACTCCGACAGGTACGGCAGCGTGTGCTCGATGAACGCCATCGGATCCGCCGACAGCGGCCAGGCCACGGCCATCAGGACCACCGGGATGCCGATCGCGGTGACGAACACCTTCCACTGACCCCGCACCAGCGGCAGCAGCAGCAGGGGCGCGAGGATCGGTTTGACCGCGAGCGTCAGTCCGATCGCGGCGCCGGACCACAGGTCCCGCCGTCGCAGGAGCAGGAACAGGAACGCCACCTCGCCCAGCAGGATGATGCCGTTGATGTTCGAGAAGACGAGCGTGTTCGTGACGGTTTCCGTCGAGAACGCTGCGAACAGCAGGATCGGTGCGGCCACCGAGTTCAGTGCCAGGTCGAACATCTTCAGCAACAGATACAGCGCGATGATCACGGCGATCGCGTTGGCGAGGATGAACAGCCAGCGCGACTTCTCGGGATCGATGAGCGCGAGCGGCGACATCAACAACGTGCCGCTGGGCTGGTAGAGGTAGTGCGGATCCACCGAGTTGAAATCGGCGGTGTAGACCTCACGGCGATTGAGGAACGCCAGGGTCGCTCGGTACACCGGGGCGAAGTCGTCGGTGTGGGATCCGTTGACCGCCAACACGAACACTCGATGCAGCACAGTCATCACTGCGATAGGCCACAGAGCGAAGTTGATGACCTCGGCGGTGGTGCGGCCGGTACGCGGCTCGAATCGTCGAAGGAACACTACGGCACGGTACACCGCCGCGGCCTCGGTCAGCCGCGGCAACCCCCGCGCGTCACGCCGGGCACGCGCTGCCGTCGGTCGGGAGCTCGGCCGAAGCGAGGTAGCGGGTCAGGGATTGACGCGCGCAGTCCGAATGCGTCGTCACCGGGTGGCCGTAGCCCGCCCACGTCATGCTCGACCACTCGGCGCCGGCGCTCGCGAGGGAGCCGGTCACGGTGGGCAGGCCCGCATTGCCGACGACGGGGTCCGCCGCGCCGCTGAACACCAGGACCGGTACGTCGAGGCGTCCGGGGAGCGGGGGCGGCGACATGGTCGGCCACGCCGAGCAGCGCATCAGCCCGACAGCGGCGTCGGCGCCGAACATCGGATACTTCACGCCCCACGCCTCCTGCAGTTCGCGGGCTCGTCCCGGGCCCGGCCACTGCTGGCCGTCGCTGCATCGTGCGACGAACTGTCCGTCGGTGCCGATCGCGGCGTCGGTCGTGCCGATCAGTCCGAGCAACGGGCCGGTATCGCCGCGTCCCGCGGCCGAGAGCACGTCCGCCAGTTCGCGCACGCGCGCAGGTTGGTCGCCGCGCGGGGATCCCAGGAATGCGGAGACCGTCGCCAGCAGTGCGCTCGACGACACCGTCGCCAGCTCGCCGGCGGCGGCGCGGTCTCGCAGCGCCGTGATCGCGGCCGTCGGATCCGGTCCGAGCGAGCAGTTCAGGGCGGCGCAGCGCCGGCTGAAGTCGGCGAGTGCCGCTTCCTGGCCCTGCACCCGGTGTTCGGCCGCCGTTGCGGCATCGACGGTCGTGGCGGCCGGCGCGTCGAGCACCAGCCGGCCCACCTGGTCGGGGTACCGAGCCGCGTACGCCAGGGCGACCGACGCGCCGTTGCCGGTGCCGAGGATGCCCAGGCGCTCGACCTGCCAGATGCGCCGCAGCTGTTCGAGATCGTCGGCGGCGTTCGCGGTGTCGTACGCCAGCTCGGACGGCTGCAGGGCATCGGTGCACGCCACCGTCGCGTCCCGGGCCAGCGTCGCCACCTCGTCCACACCCTGCGAAGCGGCCGGATCAGCGGGACCGAACTGTCCCAGATCGGCGAGGGCGCGTCGGTCCATCGACCGGCCGCAATCGATCGGCGTCGACGACCCGATCCCGCGTCGATCGATCGCGACGATCGGCTGCCGCTCGAGCAGCGTGGAACTCGGGCCGGTCGCGAGCGCCGCGAGGGTGGTCGAGGACGCGACGTCGGACCCGGACGTCAGCACCACGGGCGCGGCATCGGCGGGCGTCTGCGGCAGACGCGCGCGCAGTGCGCCCACCTCGACGGGGCCCATCGCCGACCCGGTGGCGTCGAGGGGTGCGGCGTAATCGGCGCATTCCAGCGACAGCCCGGCCGGGCCGGATTCGAGGCCGGCGGCGGCGAGCGTGGCGTCCTTGCAGTCGACCCAGTTCAGATCCTTCACCGGTGTCTGCAGTTTCGGCGCCGGTGCGTCGGTCTCCGTGGTCGTCGGGTTGCCGCCGCCCTGCTCGACAACGGCGACGTCGGGCCGAACCGACGGGCCCGCGCCGCACGCGGTGCAGACGGCCAGAACGGCCCCGGCGATCGCGGCGACCCCGATCCTGCTCACAAGCGACTGCATGCGGGACAGCCTGCCAGGTGCGTCACACACCGCGGGCGCGTACCCATCGCGTGAGCAGTGTGCCGTCGTCGTCGCCGAGCACGTGCGCTCGGCTCATCGGCGTGGGGTTCGCCGCAGGGGACATCGCGATGCGGCCCGCGCCGCCGGCAACCAGTTGCGGAGACGTCGTCAGACACAACTCGTCGACGACGCCGTCGGCGACCAGGGTGCCGAACAGGCCGGGTCCGCCCTCGCACAGCACCCGTCGCAGCCCGCGACGCTCGAGAGTGGCGACCACGTCGGGCCCGGTGACGTCCCGATCGGTGACGATCTCGACGTCGGCTCCGGCGTCGCGGAGCCGGGCCAGGCGGTCCGGGGCCGCGGAGGCAGAGGTCAGGACGAGCGGTGGGACGGCCGTGTCGGTGAACAGTCGCGATTCGGGATCGAGGTTCGCGCTCGCGGTCACCACCGCGATCGGAGGCACCGCCGCCAGGCCCGCGTCCCGTCGCCGCCGGGCCAATTCGGGGGAGGTGCGGGCGCCGCCGTAGTTCTCCGCGCGGACGGTGCCGGCGCCGACGACGATCACCTCGGCGAGCTCACGCAAAACGGTGAACACCCGCTTGTCCGCGAGGGTCCCGAGCCCCGCGGAGGCGTCGTCGACGGTCACGGCGCCGTCGACGCTGGCGACGAAGTTGACGCGAACCCACGGTCTGTCGAGACCCGCCGGATATCCGTACAGTGAGCGCAGGTCGTCGTCGCTCAGCTCGGACGGCCGGTCGCTGCTGTCTGCTTCTCGTGTGAGGTAGGTCGCAATATCCAGACGGTGCACGTGTTCGATCACAGCACGTCGATACGCTCAGTGCATGCATGCACGTCTTGTCGATCGCAATCCGGTGGTGCCGGCCGATCAATTGGTTGCTCAAATGGTGCCCCCGGCGATGTTCGACGAGGTCAGTTTCGCGTCCTACATCCCCGATCCCAAGGAGCCGAGCCAGGCCGCCGCGGTCGCCAAGGCCGAGGAGTTCGCGGGCAAGGTCGCGAAGATCCGTGGCGGCGGACGCCGCGGCCTGTTCGGCAAGAAGGCGCCGTCCACGGGCGCCGGTCTGTACCTCGACGGCGGCTTCGGCGTCGGTAAGACCCACCTGCTCGCATCGATCTTCCACAGCTCGCCCTCGCCCAAGGCGTTCGGCACGTTCGTCGAGCTGACGCACGTCGTCGGCGCGCTCGGCTTCAACCGGGCGGTCGAGGAACTGTCGTCCCACAGCGTGCTCTGCATCGACGAGTTCGAACTCGACGATCCGGGCGACACCATGCTGGTCTCGCGTCTGCTGACCGAGCTGTCGGCGCGCGGCGTCTCGATCGTCGCGACGTCGAACACGCTGCCCGGCCAGCTCGGTGAGGGGCGCTTCGCGGCGCAGGACTTCCTGCGCGAGATCAAGAAGCTCGGTTCGATCTTCGAGACCATCCGCGTCGACGGACCCGACTACCGCCACCGGGACCTGCCGCCCGCCCCCGACCCCACCGACGACGCCGATCTGCTCGAGCGCGCCGACGCGATCGAGGGCGCCACGCTCGACGACTTCGACGAGCTGTGCGCGCACCTGAGCACGCTGCACCCGTCGCGCTACGGGAAGCTCGTCGCGGGTGTCCCGGCCGTGTTCATCAAGGGCGTCCACCCGGCAGCGGACCAGTCCGTCGCCCTGCGACTGGTGGTTCTCGCCGACCGCCTCTACGACGCCAGCATCCCGGTGACGGTGTCGGGCGCGAAGCTCGACGAGATCTTCACCCCGGAGATGGTCGCCGGTGGCTACCGCAAGAAGTACCTGCGTGCCACGTCGCGCCTGCTCGCGCTGTCGCGCTTCGAGGTCGCTGCCTGATCCACGCCTCGTGATGCGGCGCAGCGGTCAGACGCTGCGCTGCATCACGAAGTCGTGGTGGGTCTGGGCGCCCACCTGGAACGTCTTGGTGCCGACCTTCTCGAAGCCGTTCTTGACATAGAACCGCTGCGCCCGCTCGTTCTCCTGGTTGACGCCCAGCCACACCCCGGCGCAGTTCGCGTTCCGTGCATGATCGACCGCCGCGTCCATCAGCGCCGCCGAGACGCCGGTGCCGTGCCGACCGGGCAGCACGTACAGCTTGCTGATCTCGGTAGTGGGGTGCAGGGACACCGCGGACCGCACCGAATCGTCGTCAGGGGTTCCGTCGATCAGCATCACGTAGCCGACGATCTCCCCGTTGCTGGTGGCCTTGAGCACTGTGCGGGTCGAGTCGGTGAGGTATTCGCTGAACTTCTCCGCGGAGAGCACGTTGTCGATGAACGCCGCGATGTCCTCCCGCGTCGCATGCGGCGGGCACGCGAGCGGGAACGTCACCGCGGCGACGTCGGCCAATGCCTCGGCATCCCAGAGTCCGGCCCGGTCGACGGAAATCGTCACAGCTCCACCTCGTGTACGTCGTGTGTGTCCCGGGTAAGTACACCACTGTCCGGGACGGACTCGAAGACTCGGTCTTGGACGGACCGGATGACTCGGTCCGGGACACACACGGTCAGGCGCCGGTGGGAGCGGATTCGCTCGCGGTGGTGCCGGACGGCACGCGGCGCGGCGCGAATGCGGGCGCGAGCAGGAACAATGCCACCGCGAACAGCAGCGGGGCGACGAATCCGACCCGCAGGTCCGACACCGCCGCGATACCGCCGATGACGGCACCGGCAATCACGGTCCCGGCGTAGTTGAACAGGTTGATGCGGGCGACGACCACGTCGGTCTGGTCCGGGGGCGCGAGCCGGCCCGCGGCACTGAAGCTCAGGGGCGCGATGACGGGGGCGCCGAGGCCGACCACGAAGAATCCGGCGATCGCGAACGCCGGTGCCTGCGCGACGACCACCATCAGAAGACCGATCACGCTGATGATCGCCCCGACCCGCACCACGGCGATCTCGCCGAACTTCCGGACCCAGAGGTCGCCGGTCAGCCGCGAGATCAGCGCGGTCACCTGGTAGGCCGCCATCGCGAGGGCTGCGGTACCGGCATCGGACAGCAGTACCTCCTTGAGATACAGCGGTGAGTAGGTGCCGACGCCGAAGTCGATCGCGTAGAACAGCATCATCGCGATCCCGAGTGCGAGGAACGGTCGTAGCGGGATCGCGACCGGGACGGCGGCAGCGGTCGCGGACCGCTGGTGGCCGGTGTGCAGCAGGCGCGGGCCGATCCATGCACAGATCGCCGCGACCAGTACGGCTGCGACGAGCACGGACGCCATGACCGACAGCTCGAGCGTCGAGAAGACCGCGACGAACCCGGCACCGACGATCGCGCCGACGCTCCACGATGCGTGGAACGACGAGAGGATGACGCGGCCGTACGCGTGCTGAATCGACACCGCCTGCATGTTGGCCGACGCGTCGACGATGCCGAGTCCGATTCCGTAGAACGCGAAGGCGGCCAGGAACGCCGGTGTCGATGTCGCGAGCGCGATCACCACCGCACCGGCCGCAATGACGAACAGGCCCACGCGGAGCGTGGTGCGACTGGAGGTGGCCTTCGCGAGTTGCTCGGCGACGACGCTGCCGACACCCGCGACGACCGAGACACCCACGACCGTCACGGCCACGAGGGTGTCGCTGAACCCGAGGTCCTCCTTGAACTGGGGGAGCTGGGTGAGCAGTACGGCCAGCATGAACCCCTGCAGGCCGAAGGCGACGGAGGCCGAGACGCGCGCGCCGCTAAGGGTTTTCGTGTTTCGAATCACTGGACGAGTGTCCAATATTTCGCTCCGTTTCGTGGGGTTCTCTGCTTCACTGCTCATCATGGCGGTACAACGAACAATTCCCGAATTCCCCGACGATTTCGTCTTCGGTGTCGCGGCAGCGGCGTACCAGATCGAAGGGGCGGTGACCGAGGACGGGCGTGGCCGTTCGATCTGGGACGAATTCTGCTCTGTCCCTGGAGCAATCGTGCGCGGCGAAACCGGCGACATCGCGATCGACCACTATCACCGCTACCGCGACGACGTGCGCCTGATGCGCGAGCTCGGCACCGACTCGTACCGGCTGTCCGTGTCGTGGCCGCGGATCCAGCCCGACGGCAAGGGCGAAGTCAATCCCGCCGGCCTCGACTTCTACGACCGGCTCGTCGACGAACTGTGTGCGGCCGGAATCACGCCGGCGGTCACGCTGTTCCACTGGGATCTGCCGCAGGCCCTCCAGGACGACGGGGGATGGCTGAACCGGGCGACGGCGCAGCGCCTGGCCGAGTACGCCGCCATCGTGGGGGAGCGACTCGGTGACCGGGTCGGAATGTGGATGCCGCTCAACGAGCCCGTCGTACATACGCTCTACGGTCACGCCCTCGGAGTCCACGCGCCCGGGCTGTCGCTCGGCTTCGGCGCACTGCAGGCCGCGCACCATCAGCTGCTCGGCCACGGCCTGTCGGTGCAGGCACTGCGTTCGGCGGGCTGCGGCAACATCGGAATCGCGTCCAACCACGCGCCCGTCCATGCAGCGAGCGACTCCGAGGCCGACATCGAGGCCGCCGACATCTACGACCACATCGTCAACTGGACGTTCGCCGACCCGGTCCTGCTCGGCAAGTATCCGGCCGACGAACTCGCGGCCCTGCTCACCGGACCCGTCGACGACGACCTGGCGATCATCGCCCAGCCACTCGACTGGTTCGGTATCAACTACTACGAGCCCACGATCATCGCCGCGCCCCGGGACGGCGAGGGAACGGAGGGGGTGCTCGAGGTCGATCTGCCGCCAGGGATGCCGTTCGCGCCGGTGCCGCTGGAAGGCTATCCGAAGACCGACTTCGGCTGGCCGATCGTCCCGGACGGCCTGCGGGAGATCCTCACGATCTTCCGGGACCGGTTCGGAGCGGCTTTGCCGCCGGTGTACATCACCGAGAGCGGGTGCTCGTTCCACGACCCGGATCCGGACTCGTCGGGTCGTGTGCGCGACGATCGTCGAATCGCGTATCACGCGGACCACCTGGCCGCAGTTCGCGAGGCGATGGATGCCGGCGTGGACGTCCGTGGCTATTTCGTGTGGTCGATCCTCGACAACTTCGAATGGGCCGCCGGGTACCGCGAACGCTTCGGGCTCGTTCATGTGGACTACGACACTTTGGAGCGGACGCCCAAGGATTCGTACTACTGGTTCCGCGATCTGCTCGCGAAGCGGCACGGCGGGTAGGCGCGACGGGCGGGTGGCGGAGGCTGCCCGCCCGGAAATGAGTGAGCCCCAGCCGTGGATGGGGGGTCAGGGCTGGGGCTCCGCACCATCGGGGGGGATGGCACGCCCGACGATACATGAGGAATCCCTCAGGTTCGAATCGAGCGGGCGCCCCGGAACTCGATGGGGATCGAACGCAAGAAGGGCACCTCCAGTGGAGGTGCCCTTCTCGGTGGTGCGCGATACTGGGATTGAACCAGTGACCTCTTCCGTGTCAGGGAAGCGCTCTCCCGCTGAGCTAATCGCGCGGGTCAAAGATCGGAAGCCCGGAAAACCGGGCTCCCTTGGCCGGCCACCAGGGCCGACCGTGGAGCGGATGACGGGATTCGAACCCGCGACCCTCACCTTGGCAAGGTGATGCGCTACCAGCTGCGCTACATCCGCATGTTGTAACACTCAAGATTCTCAGCAGCATACTGCCTCGAAACTTGGTGCGCGATACTGGGATTGAACCAGTGACCTCTTCCGTGTCAGGGAAGCGCTCTCCCGCTGAGCTAATCGCGCGAGGTGGAGACGGGAATCGAACCCGTGTGCACGGCTTTGCAGGCCGTTGCCTCACCACTCGGCCACTCCACCATAAAAGGTCGAGTCCAACCTCTCGAGCGGATGACGGGATTCGAACCCGCGACCCTCACCTTGGCAAGGTGATGCGCTACCAGCTGCGCTACATCCGCATTCGCACCGGCGGGGCGTTTCCGCTTCCCCGGTGCGGTGAGAACATTAGCGGACCATTCGAGAAAGGCACAAATCAGCAGGTCAGCGGCGAAATATGGCAGACCTTCGGGTCGATTGCGCTGGTGAACGCCCGATGAATACCGGACCGACAGGCACGAACGGTTCTTTCCGGCGTCGGCGAAGCGGGCGGAAGCGAGGCGAAGTGGCGGGGCCGGCGGGGCTGGCGGCGGCGCGCCCATCGAGGCGCTCCTGGAAGTGATTCACCCACGTGCGCGCGTGCGCGCGAGCGCATGCCTGGGAGCGTGGCTGCTAGCGCCGTCCTGAGGACCTGGGTCGCGCGGTGACCGGCGCGCGGTCGGGTGCGATCGGTGAGCTTCGGTACTACGTCGAGGCGTCGCGGGCCCGGAAACGAATAACAACCAGGGGATTCGTGTTCGCGACAAGTGCGTGTTAGTGTTTCGTCTCGTTCGACCGCGAGTGGTTCGCGCGGTTCGGTCCCGTGGCTCAGTGGAAGAGCGTCCCGTTCACACCGGGAAGGTCGCTGGTTCGATCCCAGCCGGGACCACAGAAGATAACCAAGGTCGGGGTTCGCCACGGCTGATTGCAGAATCGCCCCTCTCCGAGGGGCGATTTTTGCGTTCGGGCGGAAATCGTGGATCTGGTCACCGCTACACCCATGTCGTGGGTCTGATTGCGTTCGCCAGGTCGACCAGCGTGTATCGGTGTGTGCGCTCGGCGGTGTTCCGGGCGAGCGTTCGCAGCGCCTCCTCGGCGCCGGCGCGCAGGCTGCGCTGGGTGAACTGGGCCCCCAGGATCAGAGGCAGCGCCGCCGACCGGCCGGACTCGAGCCAGTCCACTGCCACGCCGAGCACGTGCGCGCGCATCTGCAGTGCGCGAGGTTCCGTCTCCGGTAGCCGCTCGACCCGATCGGCCGCTTCCTTGAGATCCCGTTCGCTGATCTCGGCCACCGGTAGGCGACCGACCAGGACCAATACGGTCGTCAGCCGGGCCTCGCCGAAGTGTCGGGAGTCGGGCGGTACCTGGTCGAGTATCCGTACTGCGCCCTGCCGATCGCCGCGGGCCTCGAGCTGCCGCGCGAGACCGAACGCGGCACTGACCAGGCTGTGGTCCGTCTGCCATACGGTCCCGTAGTACCGCTCGGCCACCGCGCGCCACTGCTCGTCGACCACAGCCGGGGAGTCGGTGGACAGGCGGTTGTCGGTACGTCGGTCCAGGATCAGTTCGACGGTCCCGGCCAGTGCCAGCTTCGGTGCCAATTCGCCGGGCAACGCCGAGAGCACCGTGTCGAAACGGGAGAACGCCGCCTCGTACTCCCCGCGGAGCAGGTCGCACAGGCCCTGATACCAGCTGATCCGCCAGCGGCGCGGGTGTTCCCGGGCGAGCTCGGCCAGCCGATCAGCGGCCCGTTGCGCGTCGCCCAGATCGAGGTGGGCGCGAACCTCCATCAGGGGCAGTTCCAGGCTGCCCTCGAGTCGGCTGCGGGGAGCGGCGGCACTGCGTTCACGCGCCACGCGGAGGGTGCCGAGGAGTTCGCGCGGCGTGCTGTGCATCGCTGCGGTGAGTAGCGCGGCCCCGGGATCGGCGGGATCTGCCAGCGGAACGGGCAACGCTCGACCCATTGCGAGCGCGCTCGGGCGCCCGTGGTGGGGCCGGCCGTCGACGAACACATCCGTCCGACGGATAGTCAGGTCGGTGCCGAAGCTCCCGCGTGGGGGGCTGAATTGCTGCGACAGTCCCGGTCGTGGCCGGCCGGACTCCCTGGACGTTATCTCGCGCAGGAGCGCGGTCAACTGGGTGGACATCTCGTCGATCGACGAGAAGCGTTGGGCCGGGTCCGGATTCGTGGCCCGCCGCAGCATGCGGTAGTACGCCTCGTACTGCTGGAACAGTGGTTCGTGGGCTGGATCGGGCAGGCCGTCGAGGTAGCGGCCCTGCTTCGTCGGCAGCGCAACGGTGAGCGACGCGAGGGTGCGCCCGACGGTGTAGATGTCGCTCGCCACGGTGGGCCCGGTCGCCACGATCTCGGGCGCCTGGAAGCCGGGGGTTCCATAGATGAATCCGCAGTCCTCGAACCCGGCGACGGCGCCCATGTCGATCAGTTTGACCTGCCCCTCGCTGACCATGATGTTGTCGGGCTTGAGGTCGTTGTAGATCAGCCCGATCGAGTGCAGGTAGCTCAATGCCGGCAGGATCTCCAGGATGTAGCCGAGGGTCAGGTCGAGCGGCAGCATCCGTGTCGGTCCGACCTCGTCCGCGCTGGTGCGGAGCAGGTCCTTGAGTGTGGTGCCGCCGATGTACTCCATCACGATGTACCCGACGGGGGAGCCGTCCGCGTCGGGATGCTCGACGAAATTGAAGATCTTGACGATGCTCGGATGGGTGACCTCGGCGAGGAAGCGCCGTTCGGCGACCGTCACCGCCTGGGCCTTCGGATCGGCCGCATGCAGCAGTCCTTTGAGTACCACCCAGCGATCGTCGACATTTCGGTCGATGGCGATATAGATCCAGCCGACACCGCCGTGGGCGATGCAGCCCTGCACCTCGTACTGTCCGGCCACCAATTCGCCTGGTTCGAGCCGCGGACCGAACGAGAAACCGGTGCCGCAATTCGCGCACACACCCCGGGTCGGCGCCGTCGCGTCTGCCTGCGTGCGTCCGACAGGGTTGCGGCACTTGGTGCAGTAGCGTTTGTCCTCCGCCAGCACCGGATTGCTGAGCACCGCGGACGAGGGATCGAGCGCCGCGATGACGGGGATCTCGACCAGTCCGTCGCCGATGGTTCGGTGACCCGAGGTGACGCGGGGCCCGCCACGTTGTCCGGCTCGTCTCGACCTGGGGGGCGGCGGCACAGCACCTGTCGCGCCAGCGGTGGTGGCGGCGTCACGGGCGGTCGCCGCAGTGTCGGGAGTGGTCGCAGCAGTATCGGCGGCGGTGGTGTCCGGGGGTTCGGCGCGATCGGTGGCGGCGCTGTCGGCTGTGCCTTCCGTTGGCGGAGTCATCCGGTCAGTCCTGATAGTGGGGTGCGGGGGGACCGGGCGACGGCCCGAGCGCAGTGAGCCAACGGTTGTAGATCTGCGTCCACGTTCCGTCCTTCCTGATGCGCTCGAGCGTGCCGTTGACAGAGCGCACCAGGTCGTCGTCGTTCTTGTTCATGCCGATGCCGTACGGCGCGACCTCCATGACGGGGCCGACGATCTCCAGCGTCGGATCCTGCACCGCCATACCGAGCAGGAGGCCGTCGTCGGTGCTCACCGCATCTACCTGCCCTTGCTGGATGGCGACCAGGCAGTCACCCCAGTCGACCACGCTGACGATTTCGACGTCGGGCACTTCCCGCTGCACGGCGTACACCGCGGGGGTGTCGGCCACGGAACACACCCGCTTGCCCGCCAGGTCCGCCGGTTCGCTGATCGCGGAGTTCCGCGGCACGAGCAACCGCTGATGGGCCTCGAAATACTGGGTGGAGAAGGCGATCTGTTCAGCCCTGGCACAGGTCATCGTCGTGGACATGATGAACATGTCGACATCGGAAGTCTGTACCGACTTGATCCGGTCGGCCGGGTTGATCAGCCGGAACTCGACCTTCGCGGGGTCGCCGAGCAGATCACGGGCGACTTCGTGTGCAATGTCCACGTCGAAGCCCTCGAGCGTGCCGGTGGCGGGGTCGCGGTTGCTGAACAGGTAGTTGCGCTGGTCGACTCCGATGATCACCTTCCCCCGCGCGACGATCTCAGACACGGTGCCTCCGGGAGGAATGACGCCGGGCGGACTCGGGCGCAGGCTGGCGGTGGCATCGCAGTCCGCGACCCCGGGGACGGTCGTCGTCGGGGGAGGGACGATCGTCGCCGCGCTCGGCAGGGGCAGCGTGGTGTAGGTGCCGACAGGCGTCGGCGGCGGGGGGTGGGCGTCGGCGCATCCGACCAGCACACTTGCGCCGACCGCGCAGGCAACCGTCAACCAGCGACGTCCTTTCGGCCGCCGCGCGATGTTCGCGATGCTTCGTGCCGTCATGCTCATCATGTGGCCCCTGAAACCGTGGCCTTCTTCATCAGTTGTACTCGCTTTGTCACTGGTACTCGCTCAAACGGGGCCAGATGCCGGCGCCGACGGCGAATCCGCACAGCACGCCGAGCGTCGCACCGCCGACGTCGAGGTGGCTCAGCGACGAGGAGGAGCGCGCGATGTACTCGCTGGACTGCCCCCGCAGGCTCGCAATCCCACTTTCCAACGTGTCGTCGAGCCGGGTGAACTGCGCCGCCGCATCGTGCGGCCCGCCGCCCACTGCGACGTCGACCGCGCCGACGTAGTCTCCCGCGCCGAGTCGTTGGCGCTGGTCCCGGTGGGCGCTCTCCCAGCCGTCGAGCGCGGCGATGGCGTCGTTCAGCTGGGCATCCGCCGCATCGTTCTGTGCGGTCGTGGCCCGGAAACCGTCGAGTATCCGGGCGAGTTCCGCGGTGTGTTGGGCATATTCCTGTTCGCTCTGAGTGTCGGAATCCCGACGGAGCAGACCCAAGGTCTCGTCGGCGCGGGCCTGCTGGGCCAGGATTCGCGCCCGAACGAGCGCGTCCATCGACTCGGCGGACGCCATCTCGTTTGCGCTGGCGTTGGCCGAGAGCAGTCCGGCGATCGACAGCCAGATCGCCAGCAGGGCCATCAACGCCGAGGCCACGATCAGGCCCGGATTGAAACGGCGATGGCTGAGCCTGGTCAAATACATCTGGGCGCCGATCAGCGCGACCAGCGTGAACATACACAGCGCGATCGCGGTCCACGGCGGCCGAGCAAGGCTCTGTTGGGTGTTCGCTTGGGCGTCGGCCTGTTTGGTGTACAGATGCTGCGCCGCCGGCAGCATGGTGTCGTGCATCAGCGCGGAAGACTCGTTGATGTACGAGACCCCGACCGCGTTTCCGACCCGGCTGTTCGCACGTGCAGTAGAGGCGATTCCGGTGTACGTGGACAGGCCTCTGGAGATCTCCGCGAGCAACTCCTGCGACTGCGTGTCGTTCGCCGAGATGCCGTTCGCCGCCGAGATCAGTGCGGTCGACGCCTCGCCGATCGCCTGACGGTAGCGGTATCGGATGGCCTGCGGTGCCACTCTGCCCGAGAGGAACCCTGCCGTGGCGGCCGCATCCGCGATCGACAGCGAGCTGTAGAGCTCCTGGGCGGAGTTGGTGAGTGGCCCTGTCTCCAGATGCAGGGTGTCGATCCGCTTCTCGCGGGCGACGATCGCGACGGAAGTCAGGGCGCCCGCGAGGAGCACGATCGTGATCAACCCCACCCCGATGAGCGCCAGCTTGCCGGGCGTGGAGGAGACCAACCCGCGCGCCGACCGAGGACTGGGCTCGGGATCGATGAGACGCGTTTCGTCGAGAGTTGGGCCTGGACCGGCCGTGCCGGAACCGCGGCGGAGAAACACCGGCGTCACTCCTCCCGGGCGGTGAGGGTTCGACTTCCGACGGTGGCGATCCAATCCGCGTGATTCACCGCCGACGGTCGGGAGATGCGACAACGAATACGTGGCCGGGTCTGCCCGTACCCATCTTCCTACCGTCGGCGCCGTGGCGGGTGGATCCGGTCGACCATCGCCGTCGGTACGCTGGATCTGTCGGTAGGTCGACTGGCAGAAAACTCGAAGCGACGGTGGGTGTGGACGTGTGGGTGACCGAACTGTGAACGACCGAACGGTCGGCGGGAAGGCCGGCGCCGGGTCGGGCCACGACGGCTTCCATCCGATCGAGGCACTCGAAGAAGTCGAGAACCGCTGGCGCCGTCGACGCCGGCGGATCGCCGCGAACACCTCACTGAATCTCGCCTACCGGATCGGTGTCGGGATCGTCGGTCTCCTCGTTCTCTCGGCCGGAATCGTGGCAATTCCGTACCCCGGGCCGGGTTGGCTGATCGTCTTCGCCGGGCTGGGCATCCTCGCGTCCGAATTCGCGTGGGCGCACCGATTGCTGCACTGGGTACGCGCTCGCTACGACCGCTTCATGGTGTGGTTCTCGCGCCAGTCCGTCGTCATCAAGGCACTCGGCGTGCTCTTCACCACGATCGTCGTCATCGCGACTCTGTGGGTGCTCGGCACGTTCGGCCTGATCGGAACGTGGGTGGGGCTCGATCAGTCGTGGTTGGAGAGCCCCCTGTAGCCGTCTGTCGGCGCGACGGCGGGACGGTGCCACTGATGGCGACGCGGTGCCGATAACATGGGATCGCCCCTCATCCCGGGGCACACCCTCATACCTAGGAGCGCATCGCCGTGACCACGCCCGCATCCGCCACCCCAGCCGCACGCGTCCGAGTGCCCGCCGGGACGACCGCGGGCACGGCGGTGCGCGAGGCCGGACTGCCCGGTAAGGGCTCCGACGCCGTCGTCGTCGTCCGCGATGCCGAGGGTCAGCTCAAGGACCTGTCCTGGATTCCCGACGTCGACGTCGAGGTCGAGGCGGTTGCCGCCGACACCGAGGACGGCCGCAGCGTGATCCGGCACTCGGCCGCGCACGTCCTCGCGCAGGCCGTGCAGCAGGAGTTCCCCGAGGCCAAGCTCGGCATCGGCCCGCCGATCAAGGACGGCTTCTACTACGACTTCCAGGTGGACCGCCCGTTCACGCCGGAGGATCTGGCGAAGCTCGAGAAGCGGATGAAGAAGATCATCAAGGATGCGCAGCGCTTCTCCCGCCGCGTCGTCGACGACATCGAGGACGCCCGCACCGAACTCGCGAACGAGCCGTTCAAGCTCGAGCTCATCAGCGACAAGTCGGGCATCGACGACCCCGAGGTCATGGAGGTCGGCGGCAACGAGCTGACGATCTACGACAACCTCAATCCGCGCACCGGCGAGGTGATCTGGAAGGACCTGTGCCGCGGCCCGCACATCCCGACCACGAAGTACATCCCGGCGTTCAAGATCACCCGCAGCTCGGCCGCGTACTGGCGCGGTGATCAGAGCCGTGAGGACCTGCAGCGCGTCTACGGCACGGCGTGGGAGTCGACCGAAGCGCTCGACAAGCACCTCGAGCTGCTCGCCGAGGCCGAGCGTCGCGACCACCGCAAGCTCGGTGCCGAGCTGGACCTGTTCTCCTTCCCCGACGAGCTGGGCTCCGGCCTGCCGGTGTTCCACCCCAAGGGCGGCATCATCCGTCAGGAGATGGAGAACTACTCCCGCCAGCGCCACGTGCAGGAGGGCTACGAGTTCGTCTACTCGCCGCACATCACCAAGGGACATCTGTACGAGGTCTCCGGTCACCTCGACTGGTACCGCGACGGCATGTTCCCGGCGATGCACATCGACGAGGAACTCAACGAGGACGGCACGGTGCGCAAGCCGGGCCAGGACTACTACCTCAAGCCGATGAACTGCCCGATGCACAACCTGGTCTTCGGGTCGCGTGGCCGTTCGTACCGCGAGCTGCCGCTGCGGCTGTTCGAGTTCGGTTCGGTGTACCGCTACGAGAAGTCCGGCGTCGTGCACGGCCTCACTCGCGTCCGCGGCATGACGCAGGACGACGCGCACATCTACTGCACCAAGGAGCAGATGCGCGACGAGCTGACCACGACGCTGAAGTTCGTGCTGGGCCTGCTCAAGGACTACGGCCTCGACGACTTCTACCTGGAGCTGTCGACCAAGAACCCCGACAAGTTCGTGGGCGACGACGCGCTGTGGGAAGAGGCGACCGAGACGCTGCGCGAGGTCGGTGAGGCGTCCGGGCTGAACCTGGTGCCGGATCCGGGCGGAGCCGCGTTCTACGGCCCCAAGATCTCCGTGCAGGTGCAGGACGCACTGGGCCGCAGCTGGCAGATGTCGACCATTCAGCTCGACTTCAACCTGCCCGAGCGGTTCGACCTCGAGTTCACCGGTTCGGACGGCACCAAGCAGCGACCGGTGATGATCCACCGCGCGCTGTTCGGCTCGATCGAGCGGTTCTTCGGCGTGCTCACCGAGCACTACGCGGGCGCGTTCCCGGCGTGGCTCGCGCCCGTCCAGGTGGTCGGTATCCCGGTCGCCGAGGCGTTCGAGGATCACCTGTTCGACGTCGTCAAGCAGCTCAAGGCCGCCGGCGTTCGGGCCGACGTGGACGTCAGCGACGACCGCATGCAGAAGAAGATCCGGAACCACACCACCCAGAAGGTGCCGTTCATGCTGCTCGCGGGCGAGCGGGACGTCGAGGCGGGCGCGGTCAGCTTCCGCTTCCGTGACGGCACCCAGGTCAACGGCGTACCGGTCGCGGATGCGGTCGAGACGATCGTGTCGTGGATCGGCCGTCGCGAGAACGCCTCGCCCACAGCCGAACTCGTCGGCGGTGCCCAGTGACCGAGCAGTCGAACGGCACCAACGAAGCCGGTGCGCTCGTCGACACGGGTCCGGGTGACCCGGATCGGCTGCAGCGGCTGTGGTCGCCGCACCGCATGTCGTACATCGCGGAGGCGCCCAAGACGTCCAGCACGAGCGAGGGCCCGTTCAGCGAGATCCCGAAGATGAGCGACGAAGAGGGGCTCATCGTCGCTCGTGGCGAGTCGGTGTACGCGGTGCTCAACCTGTACCCGTACAACCCCGGTCACCTGATGGTGGTGCCGTACCGGCGGGTCGCGGCGATCGAGGATCTGACGCCGGAGGAGAGCGCCGAGCTGATGGCGTTCACGCAGAAGGCGATCCGGGTCATCAAGCGGGTCTCGCGTCCGGACGGCTTCAACGTAGGACTCAATCTCGGGGCGGCGGCCGGAGGTTCGCTGGCCGAGCACCTGCACCAGCACATCGTTCCGCGCTGGGGTGGGGACGCGAACTTCATCACCATCCTCGGGGGTGCGAAGGTGATGCCGCAGTTGCTGCGCGAGACGCGTGCGCTGCTCGCGGGGGCCTGGAGCGAGTGATCGACAGAGTCGGCCGGGTCCCTCGGGGATTCGGAATGGCAGGATCGGAAGCCGGGTCCGACAGGGCCCGGCACCTCTACCGGTGGCGAGAGGGGGGAGCGGAATGCTGAGTTTCTTCGGCCGTGCGTCGGTGTCCAAGGTGACGGCGCCGATGGGTCAGGCACTGGTGAAGACCGGGCTGACGCCGGACACGGTGACGGTGATCGGCACCGTCGCGAGTATCGCGGGTGCGCTCACGCTCTTCCCGTCCGGTCATTTGTTCTGGGGAACCATCTTCATCTGGTTCTTCGTGATGTTCGACATGCTCGACGGTGCCATGGCGCGTGCCCGAGGGGGCGGCACGCGCTACGGGGCGGTGCTCGATGCCACGTGCGACCGGATCGCCGACGGCGCGATCTTCGCCGGTCTGGCGTGGTGGGCCGTCTACCACGAGAACAGCAAGAGCCTGCTGATCGCGACATTGATCTGCCTCGTGAGCTCGCAGGTGATCTCGTACGCGAAGGCGCGGGCGGAGGCCAGCGGCCTGTCCGCGGACGGTGGGCTCATCGAGCGTCCGGACCGGTTGATCATCGTGCTCGTCGGTGCCGGACTCACCGGTATCGCAGGACATTTCGACATCGGCTGGTTGCACTGGGCGGTCTACGTCGCGATGTGGATCCTCGCCGTCGCGAGCATCATCACCGTCTTCCAGCGTGTCCTCGCGGTACGTAATTCGGCGGGTGCGCGGGATCTGCTGCCGATCGCACCGAAGGGTGTCGACGAGAAGCCCGGTGGCGGAGAGGAATCCGCGTCGTGAGTTTCTCGGAACGGGTGACGGATCTCGGCTACGCGACGGGGTGGCGCGTCGTCCGAGCCCTGCCCGAGCGGGTGGCAACGGCATTGTTCGACGCGGGTGCCGACTTCGCGGCACGCCGGAACGGTGGCCCGCAGCAGTTGCGCCGGAACCTCGCTCGGGTGCTGGGTGTGCCAGCCGAGGACGTGCCGGACGAGGTGATCCGGGACTCCCTCCGGTCGTACGCCCGCTACTGGCGGGAAGCGTTCCGCCTGCCGTCGATGGATCTGGAGGCGACCGCGGCGGCGATCGATTCGAGTGTCGAGGGTCAGGAGTACCTCGAACACGCGATGGCCCAGGGCCGCGGTGCGGTACTGGCCTTGCCACACACCGGCAACTGGGACATGGCCGGCGTGTGGTGCACCCAGAACTGGGGTGGTCTGTCGACCGTGGCCGAACGCCTGAAGCCGGAGTCGCTGTACCAGCGCTTCGTCGACTACCGCGAGGGGCTCGGATTCGAGATCTTCCCACTCAGCGGTGGCGAGACCCCGCCGTTCGGCGAGCTCGCGGCACGCCTGCGGGACAACAAGATCGTGTGCCTGCTCGGCGAGCGGGACCTGGCCGCCAGGGGAGTTCCGGTCACGTTCTTCGGTGAACCGACCCGGATGCCCGCCGGGCCGGCGAAGCTCGCGATCGAAACCGGTGCGGCCCTGTTGCCCGTGCACTGCTGGTTCACGGACGACGGTTGGGGTTTCTCGGTCGATCCGCCGATCGACGTCTCGGGCGGGCTGAGCGCCGCCACCCAGGCGTTGGCGTCGCGTTTCGAGACGAACATCGCGGCGCACCCGGCAGACTGGCACATGCTCCAACCGCTGTGGTTGGACGACCTGTCGGCAGCCCGCCGGGCCCGGATGGAGTCGCGATGAAGATCGGCATGGTCTGCCCGTACTCCTTCGACGTTCCGGGCGGTGTGCAGGCGCACGTCGTCGAACTGGCACAGGTGCTGATCGAACGCGGTCACAAGGTGAGCGTCCTCGCGCCGGCGTCCGAGGGCACCGAACTCCCGGATTTCGTGGTCTCGGCCGGTCGGGCCGTCGCGATTCCCTACAACGGTTCGGTGGCCCGACTGACGTTCGGCCCCGTCTCCTATGCGCGGGTGCGCCGCTGG
The DNA here is from genome assembly GCF_003350365.1 of Rhodococcus sp. AG1013. NCBI lineage: Bacteria > Bacillati > Actinomycetota > Actinomycetes > Mycobacteriales > Nocardiaceae > Rhodococcus > Rhodococcus sp. AG1013. Next base: position 2,223 of record NZ_QQAT01000029.1, on the reverse strand, counting down.
ATCGCCGACAACGATTTCGACGTGCTCCACATCCACGAACCCAACGCGCCGAGCCTGTCGATGCTCGCAATGAAGATCGCGGAGGGGCCGATCGTCGCGACGTTCCACACGTCCACCACGAAATCGTTGGTGCTCAGCACTTTCCAGGGCGTCCTACAGCCCTATCTCGAGAAGATCAGCGGCCGGATCGCGGTGTCGGAACTGGCGCGTCGCTGGCAGGTCGAGTCGCTCGGCTCCGATGCGGTGGAGATCCCGAACGGCGTGGATGTGCCGGCGTTCGCGAACGCCGTACCGCTGCCCGGCTATCCGCGCCCCGGCAAGACGGTCCTGTTCCTCGGACGCTACGACGAATCCCGCAAGGGCATGGCGGTGTTGTTGGGGGCGCTGCCGACGCTCGCCGAGAAGTACCCGGACATCGAGATTCTCGTGGTGGGTCGCGGCGACGAGGACAAACTCCGCAAGGAAGCCGGACGGTACGCCCGGCACCTGCGCCTGCTCGGGCAGGTGAGCGACGCGGAGAAGGCGTCGGCGCTGCGCAGCGCCGACGTGTACTGCGCGCCCAACCTCGGCGGCGAGAGCTTCGGCATCGTGCTGGTGGAGGCGATGGCCGCCGGGACCCCGGTCGTGGCCAGCGAACTGGACGCGTTCCGCCGGGTGCTGCGCGACGGCACCGCGGGCCTGTTGGTGCCGGTCGGCGACTCGGTGTCGCTCGCCGCCGCGATCGACGGCGTCCTCGGCGACGACGGCCGCCGTCGCGCGCTCACCGACGTGGCGAGTGTGGTGGTGGCCGAGTACGACTGGCCGGTGGTCGCCGAGCAGATCCTGCGGGTCTACGAGACGGTCACCGTCGGCGGCAGCGGCGTCCGTGAGGTTCGCTCGTGACATTCTCCGCGATGACGATCCTGATCCTCGCGCTGGTTGCCGCGGTGATCGTGACGGTCGGGGCGTGGGCCTATGCGACCGCCAATCGGCTCGACCGGTTGCACGTGCGCTCCGATCTGTCCTGGCAGGCCCTCGATGCCGCGCTCGCGCGCCGGGCCGTCGTGGTCCGCGCGATCGCGTCGGCGATGACGTCCACCTCGGTCGAGGGCAAGCGACTGTCGGCGTTGGCGGACCAGGCCGAACGGGCGGACCGGGCGCATCGAGAGGTCGCCGAGAACGCGCTGTCCGGCGCTCTGACGGCGCTCGACACCCATCGTCTGCGACCCCAGCTGGTCGCCGAGCTGGCCGACGCCGAGGCGCGGGTACTGATCGCGCGGCGCTTCCACAACGACGCCGTGCGCGACACCCTCGCCCTGCGCACGCGCCGACCGGTGCGGTGGCTCCACCTGGGCGGTACCGCACCGCTGCCGACGTACTTCGAGATCGCCGAACGGTCCGAGCCGTCGGGGCTCGAGCTCGCCGAGGTCCGGACCTCGGCGCGGGTGGTGCTGCTCGACCGCAACGGTCGGGTCCTGCTCATGCGGGGCCACGATCCCGCGACCCCCGAGGTGTCGTTCTGGTTCACGATCGGCGGTGCCGTGGAGACGGGGGAGACCCTCCGTGCGGCGGCGGTGCGGGAGATCGAGGAGGAGACCGGTCGTGTGGTCCCGCCGGACGCCCTGCGCGGTCCGTTGTGGCGGCGCGTCGCGATCTTCCCGTTCGCGGGTGAACTGATCCGGTCCGAGGAACTGTTCTTCGCCGCGCAGACTGACGAGTTCGTCCCGCACCGAGGCGGATTCACCGAACTGGAACAGCGCACGATCAGCGAACACCGGTGGTGCACCGGGGCCGAGATCCGCGCGATCCAGAACGGTGGGGAGGCGGTGTATCCGCAGGATCTGCCCGATCTGCTGGAGGAGGCGAACATGGCGGTTATCCGGATCGAGGAACCCGAGGTTCGCGCGATCCGGTGATGTGACCGACGCCACAGCAAGCCAGCTATCGGGCACTGGATATGGGTGGTTCCGCGACGGCGTCCTAGAATTGCCAATGCGCTGCGGTGCCGCGACGGCCCGTCAGCGTCAGAAGTGTCAGATCTTCATCCGAAGCCGGCGAGAACCCAGGAGTTTGCTGTGAGCACCCCCGACACCACCCCCACTACCGGCACTGCACGCGTCAAGCGGGGCATGGCCGAGATGCTCAAGGGCGGCGTCATCATGGACGTGGTCACCGCCGAGCAGGCCAAGATCGCCGAGGACGCCGGCGCTGTCGCGGTCATGGCGCTCGAGCGTGTGCCCGCCG
>NZ_QQAT01000028.1:30985-78742 GCF_003350365.1 Rhodococcus sp. AG1013 | reverse complement strand
ACGTAGGCGGCGTGGTGCTTGTCGTGGTGCAGCTCCATGATCTTGCCGGAGATGTGCGGCTCGAGGGCGGCGTAGTCGTAGGGGAGATCGGGCAGCGTGTAGACAGACACGAGAATCCCTTCTTCGCGGGCGTGGCGCCCTGACGTGTGTGTTCGTTGAATCGTGCTCGGGGATAACCCAATCTCATTGGTACACCCTGCGCAAGCCGCGTGCCGAGGTGGGAATAACCGTACAAAAAAGTTCGGCGACCCTGAAATCGGGCGTCGAATGCGCCCGTCGGACATTGCGGGCGGGGCCGGTAATTGGAACAGGCGGTGAACGGAACCTTAGGATCAGGCGATGCCATCCGACATGCCCGCTGCAGCTTCGCGGCCAGAGGTGGCACCTCGCGTCGACCTGACCGGCGCCGACCTGCTGCGCACCATCGCTGTGCTCGCCGTCGTCTACTCGCACATCTCCTTCTATCTGATCGACGATCTCGGGTCCGGTTGGTGGATGATCGACATCGTCTACGAGGTGTTCGTGGACGGGTTGAACCTCAACCAGCACCTGTCGTTCGTCGGCGTCGCCATCTTCATGACCCTGACCGGCGCGCTCATCACCCGATCCGCGATCCGGCACAGTCCCGCGCGATTCCTACTCGACCGGGTGGGCCGCCTGCTGCCTGCGTTCTGGATCGCGATCGCCGCCGCCGTGCTGCTCGTCAAACTGGGCATCAACGGCATGTTCAGCGGGCAGCCGGGGCTCTCGAACGGCGAGGCCGCGCTCAGCTTCGTGCTCGGCGGGTTCTTCCTCAAACCCGAGGTCGCAGTGCTCGGTGTCACGTGGACACTGGTCGTTCAGGTGCTGTTCTACGTGTACTGCGTTGCCGCGCGGCCCATCCTGCGCACCCGGCCGATCGTGGTGCCGCTGCTCGGCGCGGCGATCTGCGCGCTGATCCTGCTCTACAACCTCTACGTTCCCCAGCCGTACACCGTGCCGATGCTGTCCAAGGTCGCCGCGACGTTGCCGACGATATTCCTCGGCCAGCTCATCTATCTGTGGTGGGCGCGCCTCGCCGACTGGCGCTGGGTGATCGTCGGTGTGCTCGCGCAGATCGAGGTGGTCCGGCTCGCCACCGAGATCCGCGTGTACTGGGCCGGGGACCGCTACCTGTGGACCATCGCCGTCGTCACCGCATGCGTGGTGCTCCTCGGTCGCTACCGGGGACGCCCGACGCGGTGGTCGGTGATCCGGTGGACCGCCACCCGCAGCTACGCGATCTACCTCGTCCACACGCTGATCCTGTACCGCGTCTACGAGAACGCCGTGGGCCCGCTCGGCCGCACCGGCGCCGTCATCGCGTTCCTCGCCGTCACCGCCCTGGTCTCGGAGGTGCTGTACCGGTGGGTGGAGGTGCCGGCCGCGCGCTGGCTGTCGTCCCGCACCAGCCGGATCGGCAGGAAGGCGACACCGTCCGAGCCACCCAAACCCCCCGAGCCCCCCGAGCCCCCCGAGCCCACCGGGGCGCCGGAGCAACCGGTGGACGCGTCGGACCACGCGTAGCATCGACGTATGTCTTGGTTCGATGACATCGTCGCCCGTGCCGGCGCGAAATCCGTGATGGTCACGCCGGATCAGGCCCTGCCGGGCCGCGCGACCCCGATGCCGGTGCCCGACGCCCACTTCGTCAACGGGCACCCGCTGCAGCCGCCCTTTCCCGACGGCATGGAGACCGCCGTCGTCGGCATGGGCTGCTTCTGGGGCGCGGAGAAGGAATTCTGGCAGCTCGACGGCGTGTACTCCACCGCTGTCGGATATGCCGGTGGCTACACGCCCAACCCCACGTACGAAGAGGTGTGCTCGGGACGAACCGGGCACACCGAGGTGGTGTCGGTGGTGTTCGACCCGAAGGTGATCTCGTACGAGGCAGTGCTCAAGCAGTTCTGGGAGAACCACGATCCGACGCAGGGAATGCGTCAGGGCAACGACCACGGCACCCAGTACCGCTCGGTGATCTATACCGGATCCGACGCGCAGGCCGCGACGGCCCGGGCCACCGCCGAGGCCTACGGCAAGCGTCTCGCCGACGCCGGCTACGGGGCTGTCACAACCGAGATCGCGCCGCTCGACACGTTCTACTACGCCGAGGACTACCACCAGCAGTACCTCGCGAAGAACCCCGGCGGCTACTGCCCCGTTCACGCGACGGGCGTCAGCTGCCCGGTCGGTCTCGGCGCCTGAGTCTCACTTCGGGTCGGGTCACCCGGGGATCTGCAGCGGTCCGACGGGCACGTCGGCACCCCACCGGGCCGCGCACGCGCGGCGGTACGGGCCGTCGAAGACGTGCAACAGGACGAACCGGGTCACCGGACCCACTTGGTGATGGAGCAGGTCGACCCGCTGCGGATCGAGGCTGTCGCCCAGCCAGTGTCCCTCGATCCCCAACTCCCACTTCGATTTCGGTGCGATGTTCTCGGTCTGGTCCCAGTGGTCCCACTGGGCCTGGGTCAGTGTGCGAGTGGCCAGGGGCATCGCCTCGTCCTCCTCGCGGCGCAGGTGCGGGAGCAGTGTGTCTTCGAGGCCGGCCAGCGCGTCGGCGAACTGTCCTTCCGCAGTGGGGGATTCGTCGTCGTGGAACAGTGCGGCCGCCGCCTCGAGTCGGTCGATCTCGGGACCGATCCGGGCGTGGTCGGCGTCCATCCGCTCCAGTACCGGTGCGGCGTCCGGGTCGGCCCGGCGGATCAGCGGCCACAACCCGCGGTCCTCGGCGCTGTGGTGGGCATGGAGGAACTCCATCATCCAGCGCGTGTGGGCGGCCAGCGCGCAACGCTGCCGGGTTTCGATCCGGCCGATCTCGAGGACGTCGTTCGTGCGGGAGAGGTCGCGGCGAAGGGCATCGTGCACCACCCCCATCATCGTGGTATCTGCAGGGGTAGAAGCAGTTTCGTTGGATCTTCCGTTCATGACGGGCTCCCGGTGTCGCAGTATCGGTTTCGGCCGCGACCCAATTCCAGGCTAGGACCCGAGCCCGATCGACACAAGACCACGGGACGCGCCGACGCCGGTACGCGCCGGCCCGTCCCGTGAGAGATCAGGCCGCGGGCAGCGGTTCCGGGTCACGCTCGTTCGACGCGGACTCGGTCGCGGACTCGGCCGCGACCGGGGCCGTGATGGACTTGCGGTGGCGGTGCAGCGTCATCACGATGATGATCGCGATGAGCGACGACGCGCCCGAGATCAGGTATGCGACACCCATGCTGCCGTCGCTGTAGAAGCCGTAGCCGTCGATCACCGTGGCGATGTTGGAGTTCAGTACCGCGAATGCGATGACCGGCATGATCGACGCGACCAGCGTCTGCGACGCCTGGACCATGCTCGCCATCGAAGCCTGCACGGACGGCGGGACCGACGCGATGACGAGGTTCGGGATCGACGCCGTCGTCGCGCCCATGCCGAGGCCGAACAGCAGGATGCCGAACAGTACCTCGACCTTGCCGCCGTGCCAGAAGGCGGTGACCAGCGATCCGAGCATCATCAGGGCTGCGCCACCGGCCAGCGTCAGGGTCGGGAACTTGGTCCGCAGCATGCGGCCGACGAGCACGCCGCCGATGACGCTGCCGACACCCATGGGGATCTGGATCAGCCCGACGCCCTTGGCGTCCACGCCGAATCCGTAGCCGAGGCCCAGTACCGCCGGGGTCATGCACATGATCGGAATGAGCGTGGCGTACAGCGAGATCGTGCCGTAGGCGAAGCCGGCCGACAGGCAGATCCGGAACATCGGACCGTGACGGAAGAAGCGCAGGTCGACCAGCGGATCGGTGGTGCGAAGAGCGAGCGGTACCCAGATCGCGATGAGGGCGAGGCCGCCGATGATCAGCAGCAGGGTACCGCCGCCCGTCCATCCCCAGCTGGGGCCGAAGCTGATGCCGCCGAGGACCGCGGCCAGGCCGCCGCCGAGCAGGGCGGCGCCGACAACGTCGAGCCGGGCCGAGCTGCGGACCGGCGACTCCGCCGTGGTGAGGACGACGAGCGGGATCATCACCACGAGCGTGACCAGGAGGAACCAGAAGATCGACCGGAAGCCCCACGCGTCGACGAGCAGGCCGGTGATGAACGGCGACGGGATCGTCATCAGGCCCATGCCGCCTGCGGCGAGGCTGACCGCGAGGGCCAGTGTCTTCGGCGGGAAGACGTCGCGCATGAGCGAGAAGCCGAGGAACATGCAGGCGATGATCACGCCGAACAGGGCGCGGCCGAGCACGAGGATCAGGAAGCTGGGGGCGACCGCGGAGATCAGGGCGCCGACGGCCGCGATGGCCATGCACACCAGGAACACCTTGCGCTTGCCGTGGATGTCGGCGAGCTTGCCGGCGAGGGGGCATGCCACGGCGGCGGCAAGCAGGTAAGCGGTGGTCACCCAGGCGATCTGATCGGTCTTGAAGTGCTCGCCGATGGGCATCATCGCGACCGAGGCCATCGTGGAGCTGATGGAGACGATTTCGAGCACGACTGCGATCGAGATCAGCGACAGGATGAGGCGCGGGGTCCAACCGCCTTCGGATACGGCGCGCGGCTCGGTGGCTGCGGTGCCGAGAGTTCCTGACATGTAACGCCTTTCTGGGAATGTGGTCCGGGTCACGATGTGACGCCCATTACAGATGGCGCGGGACCGTTCACAGATAGCTGTCCCGTTGAACGGAACACGAATTTCGGCCGGGTGCCGGAAATGCGAAGTGCACACCGGGTTTCGCCAGGTGTGCACTTCGTGTCCGGTCATTGTCACCGCTAATCGTCTGCGGCCGTTGACATGTCCGAGCTGTGAAATTGTCTTGTCAAACGTTTGTTGTCGGTCAGTTCAGTTGGGGCATGACCTCGGAGGCGACCAGCTCGAGGTGGTCGAGATCGGCGAGATCGAGCGTCTGCAGATAGATCCGCTGCGTCCCGGCCTCGCTGTAGCGTCCGATCTTGTCGACCAGCTCGGCCGGGGTACCCGCCAGACCGTTCTCCCGGAGCTCGTCCACCTCGCGCCCGATGCGGGCCGCGCGCCGCGCGATCTCGTCCTCGGTGCGCCCGCAGCACAGGACGAGTGCGTTGGAGTAGACGAGCTTGTCCGGGTCGCGGTCCACGGCCGCGCACGCCTCCCGGACCCGGTCGAACTGCGCCACAGTGTCCTCGATCGAGACGAACGGCAGGTTGAACTCGTCCGCGTAGCGGGCCGCCATCGCGGGGGTGCGGCGCTTGCCCATGCCGCCGATCACGATCGGCGGGCGCGGCGTCTGCACCGGCTTGGGCAGCGCGGGGGAGTCGGTGACCGGGAAGTGGGCGCCCTCGTGGGTGAAGGTCTGCCCCAGCGGCGTCTCCCACAGTCCGGTGATGACCGCGAGCGACTCCTCGAGCCGGTCGAAGCGCTCACCGAGCGGCGGGAACGGGATGCCGTACGCCCGGTGCTCCTCCTCGAACCAGCCGGCGCCGAGACCGAGCTCGATGCGCCCGCCGCTCATCGCGTCGACCTGGGCCACGGCGATCGCCAGCGGGCCCGGGTATCGGAACGTGGCCGACGTGACCAGCGTGCCGAGGCGGATCGTCGAGGTGTCCCGGGCGAGCCCGGCGAGCGTGATCCACGCGTCGGTGGGTCCGGGCAGGCCCTCGGCGTTCATCGCGAGGTAGTGGTCGGACCGGAAGAACGCCTCGTACCCGAACGCTTCGGCCGCCCTGGCGACCGCAAGAAGATCGTCGTACGTGGCGCCCTGCTGCGGTTCGGTGAAGATTCTCAGGTCCATGCCCCCACTGTGCCGGACGCGGGAATGTGACCTGCGCCGGAGGACGTGTCCGAAGGGAATGGAACCGATCCGCCCGATGCCGCGTCAGATCAAGTGTCGGGACGGGAGCGTCCCGACGAATGGGGGGGAGCCGGGCCGGAGTTCGGAACGAGGGATGGGGCACACATCCTGTCGGTGGGGGAACTCCGGCCCGTGCGGGCCCGTGCCGACCTCCTCTCACGCCACCCCGTTTCCATGCAAATCCACACAGGTTGTGGATTGCCGCTCCGCCCGGCCGTGCACAGTTGTCAACGAATCATCCAGAGCATGCCTCTGACCTGTGGATGATGCCCTCCAAGTTTGTTCAGAACTGTGGATGAGCCTGTGGAAACTGTGGATAACTCGATAGTTCAAGTGCTGCAGATCACATTTTAGGACCCAATAGGCGACTCGAGGACTCTCGAGCGTCTCGGTCCGGTCACGAACTGCTCTGGCGCGTAACGAGAGATGGGCGGCCCGGGAACGTCGCTCGTGCCAGAATCGAGGTTGTGAGCATCCCGCACGTTCCCACCGTCGCCGTGACGGATCTGCCGACCGAACCCGCTGAGGCGATCGTGCTGTTGGACGTGCGCGAGGAGGACGAATGGGAGCTAGGCCACGCTCCCGGCGCGCAACACATCCCGCTGGTGGACGTGCCCGCTCGTATGGACGAGATCGACATCGACGCCGAGGTGTACGTCATGTGCCGTCAGGGCGGGCGGTCGATCGTCGCCGTCGAGTACCTCAACAACCTCGGCTTCGACGCCTACAACGTCGCCGGCGGCATGGTCGCGTGGCAGAACGCGGGACTGCCGCTCACCGCCGACCACGACCCCGGTTCGGCGAAGATCTACTAGATGAGCGTCGTCCAGGTCTGCGCGCGCTGCGCATCCCGGTGGCCGGTGGCCGGCAGCCCGGCCCAGTGGTGCCCGCGGTGCGGCGGCGTCCTGCTCTCCCCGGTCGACACCGCCCGCCCCGCCCCGGCGGCAGGCCGAAACTTCCGCTGGGTCGCGCGTAGCCCGTACCCGCCGCTGGGGCGTCGTCGTCCCGCCCCACGCCGCCTCGGCCCGACGCCGCGATACACCCAGGTCCCGCGGTGGGGTCTGCTCGATCCACCGCCGCCCGAACCGGACGACCGTGCTCCGCGCACCGAAGTGGCCGCGGACCTCGCGCCCACCCTTCTCGCGTGCACCGCGATCGTCTTCGCGCTCGCCGCGGTCTCCGAGGCCTTCCGGTACGCGCTGCTCGTGTTCAACCGGGTGCGACTGGTGGACCCGGTGACGCTCGCGGTGTCGGATGCGGCGGTGTGGGCGACGCAGGTATCCGCGCCCCTGGTCGCGCTGGCCGCTGCCGTCACCACCGTGTGCAGGCTCGTCGTCACGCGCCGCGACGTGTTCGCCGCCCGGACACTCGCCGATCCGCGGACACCTCGATCGCTCGCCCTGGGCGTTCTCGTCCCGGTCGTCAACCTCGTGATGCCCGGGGTGTACCTCACCGAGATCGCAGGCGACGACCGCCGAACCCGCACCGTCGTGCGCATCTGGTGGGCGACGTGGGCCGCCAACGGTGTCCTGGTCGCGATCGGACTGCTCTGGCGCAACCAGGATTCGCTGCAGGCGCAGGCCGACAGCGTCGTGCTGGCCGCGATCACGGCCGCCGTCGGCGCCGCCACGGCCGTGCTGACGCTGTACGTGATCCGGTGTTTCGACGGCCTGGACCTGTTCGGTCGGCCGCGCCGCGTCACCCGGTGGGTCAACGCGCCGCAATCCGAGAAGGCAGAGGAGGCGATGGCCGGATGAGCCCGGATCGACGAGGTCCCCTCGTGGTCGCACACCGCGGTGCCTCGGCCGAACGGCCCGAACACACCCTCGCGGCCTACGACCTGGCACTGCAGGAAGGTGCCGACGGACTCGAGTGCGACGTCCGGCTCACCCGCGACGGCCACCTCGTCTGCGTCCACGACCGTCGGATCGACCGGACCTCCACCGGTTCCGGCATCGTCAGCGAGATGACACTGCAGTCGCTCGGCGAACACGACTACGGCGCCGGCGGCGAGCCCGCCGGACTGCTCACACTCGCCGAGCTCATCACCTTGACCCTGGACTGGACGTCGCGCCCGACCAAACTGTTCATCGAGACCAAGCACCCCGTCCGCTACGGCGGTCTCGTCGAGAGCAAGGTCCTCGCCGAACTGGCCCGCTTCGGGCTGGCCGCGCCCGCGTCCGCCGACCACTCGCGCGCCGTCGTGATGTCGTTCGCGGCCAGCGCTGTGTGGCGGGTCCGGCGGGCGGCGCCACTGCTGCCGACCGTGCTGCTGGGCGACGCGTCCCGCTACCTCGGCGGCGGCGCCGCGACCACCGTCGGCGCCACCGCCGTCGGGCCGTCGATCCGGACACTGCAGGAGCATCCCGAGATCGTCGACAAGGCCGCCGCGGCCGGCCGCGCCACCTACTGCTGGACCGTCGACGACCCCGCCGATGTCGCGCTCTGCAAGGAGCTCGGGGTGAGCTGGGTGGCGACCAACCATCCGGGACGCACCAAGAAACTGCTGGGCGGCTGAGAGAATCCGCGCGTCCGTGTAGGTTTTGGCCCCGTGGGTAAGAAGAGCAAGAGAAACAGTGGTCCCAAGCCGGGCAGCGGTCGCGCCGAGAAGCTCGAGCAGCGTCGCCTCGCACGCGAGGCCGAGGTAACCGCGCCGACCCGGCCGTTCGAGGGCCTCGCCGCCGAATGCGACCTCGTCGCGCTGCGCGAGTTCGTGCCGTCCGCTCTCGCCGTGCTGCCCGTCACCGACGCCGGTAAGCCCGTGACCGCGGCGACCGTGCTGCCCGGTGCCGTGGCCGCGCTGGTCCGGGACGAGTCCGGCGACGCCGGCCGATACGTCGGGCTGCAGGTGCAGGCGCACACCGCCGACCCCGGCGCCGACCTCGGTGCCGCCGTGGCCTGGGCCCAGACGGCCGAGCCGGGAACCTCGCTCACCGCGGCCAACCCGGGCGCCGACAGCCCCCGCCTCGCGGACCTGATCGTCGCGGACGCGCTGCCGACGATCACCGTCCACCAGAGCTTCGACTGGTGGATCCCGGAGGGCGTCGAGCCGGCCGCCGACGTCGCCGCGACCGTGCAGCAAGCCAATATGGCGATCATGCCGTCCGCGCGTGTCGAGGCCGACGGCGTCGTCGCCGCGTGGTGGGTGGATGCCGGCGAGAAGGCGCACCTGCGCTGGGTGCGCCCCGAGGACGAGGACGCGCTGATGCCGGCCCTCGCCCGCGTCCACGCCGCCGGTGGACTGCACCTGGGTGAGGGTTCGCGTTTCGCGGGCTCGTTCCGCACCCACGGCCTGCTGGTGCCGGTCTTCGACCTCGACCCCGAGAAGCACGCCAACGAGTGGGCGGCGGCCACCGCGGAGCTGGGCGATCGCCTGGCGCAGGCGCTGACCGTCGACGCGCCGCTCACGGCCGCCGAGTTGCGCGCCCGCGACGGCCTGCGGGGCCGTCAGGTCACGCTGCGCTGATCAGCGCAGAAGACGCGGAAGGGTCCCTTCACACGCTGCGAACGTGTGAAGGGACCTTTCGCTGTTTCGGTCGCTAAATGCTGCCGCCCGCGGCGGACGGTGCACCGGATGCGTCGTCCACACTGCTCATCTCTCGGGCCACGAAGTCCTCGAGATCGAACAGGTTGGAGCCGGCACGGTCGGCGATGGTCAGCAGCGTCGTCATGCGCGCGACCTCCTCGACCTGTTCCTTGAGGAACCACTGCATGAACTGCTCGCCCAGGTAGTCGCCGTCGTCGCGCGCTGTGCGGGCGAGCGTGACGATCTGCTCGGTGACCGACTTCTCCTGCGCGAGTGCGAGCGCGATCGGCTCGCGCGCATTCTCGAAGTGGCTCTTGGCCGGGTCGACGCCGGTCAGTTCCACCGCGATGTCCCGATCCAGGAAGTACTGGATGATCATCATCGCGTGGTTGCGTTCCTCGTTGCCCTGCTTGTAGAAGTGCCGGGCCAACTGGGGGAGATCCGCGTTGTCGAAATAGACCGCGGTCGCCAGGTACTGATGCGACGCGTTGAATTCGTTGCGGATCTGGTCGTGGAGAAGTGCGTGAAATTTCGTCCGATGCGAATCGTCTGAGGCACTCATGTGTCAAAGATATCGCTGGTCAGCTGGAACTGTCATCCAAGCGGTACCTAATTGAGGCAAGTATGGCCTCAATTAGTGCTTGCTAATTTAGGCTGGGCTGCCCTGGAAAACGTATGCCGCAATTGCCGAGCGGCAATTGCGGCATACGTCCGAAAAACGTCAGGCTCCGGCGCCCGCGATCCGCGGAGCGGTGGAGTCCGCCGTCAGGCCCGAGCTCATCTCGCGAGCCACGAAATCCTCGATGTTGAAGAAGTTGTCGCCCGCTCGGTCGACGATGGTCAGAAGCGTCGTCATGCTCGCGACCTCTTCCACCTGTTCCTTGAGGAACCACTGCATGAACTGTTCGCCCAGGTAATCGCCGGTGTCCCGGGCAGTGCGGGCGAGGCGAGTGACCTGCTCGGTGACCGTCCTCTCCTGCGCGAGAGCGAGCGCGACCGGCTCGCGGACCGATCCGAACTCGGTGACGACGGCGTCGATCCCGGGCACGACGACGGGCAGGTCGTTGTCGATGAGGTACTGGATCATCATCATCGCGTGATCGCGTTCCTCGGCGGACTGGCGGTAGAAGCGGCCCGCGAGCTGCGGCAGATCGTGGGAATCGAAGTAGACGGCGACCGCGACGTACTGCTGCGAGGCGGTGAATTCATTTCGGATCTGGTCCTGCAACAGTCGGTGGAACTCGTTCGTGTGCGCCGCTTCAGTCATGGACCGAACATTACCGCCCGGATTGGGGACCGGACCCGGCGCTGAGCCGTGAAAGCGTCCACAGCGACGAATATCACGGCGCGCCGGTCAGGAGGGTCTGCGGAACCTGGCGATCATTTGCAAGCGCATCGAAGAATTCCGTGGCCTTTTCGCGATCCCACAGAAGGACGTCGCCCCAACCGTCGACGACCTCGAATCCGCCGACCGGCACGGTCGTGGTGACCATCTTGCCGCGCAGGCCCCAGGCGAGTCCCGCGAGATTCCACAGATGGTCACCGTCGTCGACCTGCAGCGAGTTGGCCGTCTTCGACATCATCGGCCACAACCGCAGCGGGTTGATCAGCGTCGTGGGCGAGGTGGCCTTCTTCAACAGTGCGCTCATGAACGCGCGCTGGTTGTTCATCCGGTCCAGGTCGGCGAGGGCCGTCGCGCGAGTGCGGACGAATCCGAGGGCCTCGGGCCCGGTCAGTTTCTGGCAGCCCTCCTGCAGATTGATACCGGCGAGGGGGTCGTCGATCGGGTACGGCACGCACATGTCGACACCGCCGAGGGCGTCGACGATGCCCGCGAATCCGCCGAAGCCGATCTCGGCGTAGTGGTCCATCCGCAGGCCGGTGGCCTCCTCGACGGTCTGCACCAGCAGTTGCGGGCCGCCGTTGTTGAAGGCGGCGTTGATCTTGCCCCGGCCCATGCCGGGGATGTTGACGTAGGAGTCGCGGGGAATGGACACCATCGTGGTGGCGCCGCTCTTCGGGACGTGCACGACGATGATCGTGTCGGTGCGCTTGCCCTCGATGTCGCCGCCCGCCGCCAGCTCCCGGTCCTGGTCCGCGGTCAGGCCCTCGCGGCTGTCCGAGCCGACCAGCAGCCAGTTGGTGCCGGGGGTGTCGGCGATCCGGCCCGGGTAGTCGGCGAGCACGTCGACGCGGTTCAGCTTGGTGTCGAGGAGCAGCAGTCCACCGACCGACGCAACCATGAGCACGATCAGCACCAGCGCGACGCGGCGCAGCCACCCGCCCCGCTTCCGCGGTCGTCGCTGCTTGGGCGGTTCGGCCGGCGCCGACGGGGGACGTGGCGGCTGCGGCGCACGCGGCGGGGGTGCGGCCGGCGGGATGCGGCGCGGCTCGGCGTACGGCTGCGGCTTCTGGGTCGGTGCATAGCCGCCGGGCGGCGGTCCGGCGGGTGCCTGGGACCAGGCCTGCTGCGGTTCGGGCGCCTGCGACCAGGCGCGCGCCGGTCCGGGGCGGCCCGGGTTCGGGCCGCCGGGGCGTCCGTCGCGGCGGATGACCTGGGTGCCCTCGGGCTGTGGAGGCTGCTGCGGCCGGCGCTGCGGCGGCTGACCGCCTGGCGGCGGCGGGGGAATGCGGCGCGGCGGCTGGGGCCGGCCGCGCGGCGGCGGGCCCGGCTGACGTCTGTCGGGGGTCTCGCCGTTCACGATCACCGAGAATACGCAGGAACCGGTCGGACCGGGATCACGGCAGCCACGACACGTGCCCGCGCAGCAGTGCATAACCGACGAATGCGACGGTGTCGATGAGGGCGTGTGCGATCACCAGTGGCCACAGTTTGCCGGTGCGCTGCCAGTACCGGCCGAAGATCAAGCCCATCAGGACGTTGCCGAGACCACCTCCGAGCCCCTGATAGAGGTGGTAGCTGCCGCGCAGCAGCGCCGATGCCAGCAACGACGAGTTCTCGCTCCACCCGAGTCGCCGCAGCCGGGAGATCAGGTAGGCGACCACGAGGATCTCTTCGGCCGCGGAATTCGCGATCGCCCACAGCACCAGCACGGGCAGGCGCCACCAGTGATCGTCGATCGTGCTGGGCATCACCGTCAGGTTCGCGTCCAGCGCGACCGCCGCGAGGTAGAACGCCAGGCCGGGGAGTCCGATCAGCGCGGCCAGACCGACGCCGGGCAGCACCGCGTCGCGCAGCTTCGTCCGGCCCAGGCCGATCCGGGTGGGGCCGAGGCCACTGCGCCACAGCAGGTACAACCCCAGGGCCGCCCAGGCGGCCAGTTTGAGGACACCGAGCAGCTGTCGGGCCAGGTCGATGTACGACTGCGTCGACCGGGACGGATTGAGCGCGACGGCCTGCTCGGACAGCCCGCCCGGGGCCAACGCCGATTCGAGCAGCGACAGCGCGCTGTAGATCCCGTTGAGGCCGAACGTGACCAGCAGGACGATGGTGATCTCGAACCACAGGGCCCGCCGCTCCCGGGCGTCCAACGGCGGCGTGGGTGGCTGCGGGGTCGCCGGACGGAGCCACGAGTCGACGGTGGTACGCGAGATCACCCCGTCGACGCTAGACGGAACGCGGCGCGAACGGCGTCAGGCGTGCTTGGCGAGGGACTCGGCCCGGGCACCGAGGCTGGGCAGCCGCAGGTCCGCGAACGGTGTGAGCGCGTTGCCCAGCCGGTTCGTCACGAACGCGACCGACAGCCCGGTGTCGGGGTCGGCGAACGCGCCGGATCCGCCGAGCCCGTAATGGCCGAACGCGCCGGAGTGCTGGGTGCGGGCGGCGACCAGCGCCGCGTGGTACCCCAGCCGCCAGTTCATCCGGATCCCGAGCACGTAGTCCCGGGCCCGGGTCTGCACCTCGCTGAGCTGAGCGATCGTGTCGGGCTCGAGGAACCGGATGCCGTCGACCACGCCGCCGTTCGCGAACGCGGCATACATGCGCGCCAGGGCGCGGGCGCTGAACACGCCGTTCCAGCCCGGCATCACGAAGTCGTGGATCGTCGGGTCGCGCACCAGGAGGTCGAAGCCCTCCGGCATGCCGGCGTCGGCGATGTCCTTGAGATGCGGCACGAGCGACAACGCCAGCGACGTCGCGCCCCACGGCACCCCGTAGGGGTTGATGTGCGGGAACACCTTCGCGATCCGGCCCTTCTCGGACTCCGGCACCTGGAACCAGAACTCCGGGATGCCGAGCGGTTCGGCGACCTCGGTCCGGACCAGTTCGGTGAACGGCTTGCCGGCCACCCGTGCGGTCAACTCCGCGATCAGGGAGCCGTACGTGACGGCGTGATAGCCGGGCATCTTGGTGCGGCGCGGGTCCGGCACGGCGGCGGCCAGCGCGGCGCTGACCCGGTCGTGGTCGAGCAGCGCGAGCCGGCCGGGCACCAGTCCGCGGATGCGGTGCAGGCCCGCGCGGTGGCTGAGGAGTTCGCGGACCGTGATCGACTCCTTGCCCGCCTCGCCGAACTCGGGCCAGTACTCGGCGACGGTGGAGTCGTAGTCGATCAGTCCGCGCTGCGCGAGGCGGTGCAGTACGGTGCTGGCCACGCCCTTGCCGGTGGAGAACGACAGCGTGACGGTGTCGGAGTCCCACTTGCGGATCGGGGACGCCCACCCGGCCCAGATATCGAGGACGGGCCTGCCGTACAGGTACACGGCGAGGGCGCCGCCTCCGTCGCGGGTACGCCGGAACAGGTGGAAGAACTGGGTCGCGAGCGCCTCGAACCGCGGGTCGACGAGCATCGTCGTGGGCGGTCGGTACTGCTCACGGCGACGAGGGGTCCCGCCCGAGTCTCGCCGTGGGATTGCGGCAGTCATATCGAGCGAACTTCCTGAATTCGTTCGAGATCGCCTAGCGCGGTCTCGGTCTCATCTGTAAAACGTTCGAGTTCCGGAACTGATTCCGGATTAGCGAGAAACCCGAAGTCGAGCCGGTCGGCGTAATGGCAGATCGTGATGTTCAGGCCAGTCCCGTCGAACACGATCGACAGCGGGTACATGTGCCGCAGTTCGGCGCCGTTCCAGTACAGCGGGGACTTCGGCCCCGGGACGTTGGAGATCACCACGTTGTAGCTCGGTGGCAGCAGTTCGCCCAGTGGCAGGATCCGGGCCACGTTCGGGAGGAGCGAGGGTACCGACGCGAGCATCGACGCGCTGGACCCCATCGCCCGCACGCGCCGTTTGGCGTCTGCCATCGAGTGTCGGATCCGGTCCAGCCGGGCACGCGGATCCGTCAGGTCGGTCCCGAGGGTGCACAGTGCCAGGCCGAACTCGTTGCCGCCGATGGCCTCCTCGCGTCGGCGCTGTGCGACCGGCACCAGCGCGATCAGGGACGTCGACGGCAGTTCGCCCCGCGCCGACAGGTAGCTACGCAGTGCACCCGCGCACATCGCGAGCGTCACCTCGTTGCCGGTCGCTCCGGTCGCGCGCTGGATTGAGCGCAGCCGCTTCTTGGGCCACGACTTCCCGACGAACGCCCGGTCGGGTCCGACCTTGCCGTCGAACACGGTCCGGGGTGCGCTCAAAGGCAGAGCGGTCGACTCGGTCGTGACGCCTTTGCCGAGCCAGTCGAGGGCGCCGATGGCGGTGTGACGGACGATGTCGGCGGCCGCGACGGCGCCGGAGATCCCGTCGCGCACCAGTCGGAGGGGGTTCCGGGAACGGTGGTCGGAGGTGGGCTCCGGCTCGTCCGGGGTGAGCAGCAGCGGCATGCCGCGGCGCTGGGGGTCCGGGTCCATGGACTGTTCGATCATGCGGATGCCCGACATCCCGTCGAGCGTGGCGTGGTGGATCTTCCCGTACAGCGCGAACCGGCCACCCGCGAGACCCTCGATGAGGTAGCCCTCCCACATGGGCCGCGAGCGGTCGAGGCGGGTCTCGTGTAGGCGCGCGACCAGCGCGAACAGTTCGTCGTCGCCACCCGGAGAAGGCAGCGCGAGCCGTCGCAGGTGCCGGTCCATGAGGATCCGCTCGGCGGGTTGCCAGGTTGGTAAGCCCGCGGTGGCGAACGAGAGAACCGGTTGCGCCATCAGTGCGGACTGCGCGCTGGTGGCGTCCAGCGCGGCCCGGTAGGCGTCGGCGGCGAAGGTGTCGGTGCCGTCAGGGGACGGGCCGAAGACCAGCAGTGCGCCGATGTGAAGGGTGCGCGAGCCGATCTCGCCGGCGAGCAGCAGCACGTCCACCGGCGACATCAGCGTCGTTGTCGTCATCGCGCACCGCGATGCAGGCTCACAAATTCTCTGTACACCCAAGTACGGCGAGCGGGGCCGGTATCGGTCCGCAGTGACCGACCCGCAACGGAACTAGTGCCTCGCCCGCAATCCGTTGACGAACGGGCAGCCGACGAGGATCCGCAGGGACCGGCTCAGCGACGGCGCGTCGTCGACGGGTTCGGTGAAGTCCATCCGCACGTCCCGGTCGCCCGACACCCCCTCGATGCGCAGCCGGATCCCGTACCGATCGATGCCGAGCGGGCGGACCGGGCCGGTGCGCAGCGCCGAGGGCAGCCGCCGGGCCAGCAGCTCGACGAGGTCGGCATGGTCCTCCTCGAGGTGCTGCAGCCAACCGGTCTCGACCTCCCAGAACGGGTCGGGGTCGGCGGCGAGCAAGTCCTCGACGGTGACGGCCTCGGCGCCGCTGCTGTCGGCGACGACGGCCGAGTCGAGCCGCAGACGGAGCAGCGTCGCGCCGTGCCCGACGTCGAGCAGGGCCGGGTGCGGGTGGTCGGCGGCGACGTCGTCGGCCAGGCCGCGGGCGCGGTCGTCGGGGACGGCGACGAGGGTGCCGCGCAGCCAGACGAGGGAGCGGACGGGTTCGCGCAGCGCGAGGGGTGCGAAGTCGGTGAGCTCGAGGACCGCGGGCAGTCCGCCCGCTCCGGCCTGCCAGGCGAGTCCGATGGCCGTCGAGTCGGACGGCGCCAGGAGCACGGCGGTGCCGTCGGCACGCAGCTGGTGCAGTGAGGTCTCGGTGGGATCGCTGCCGGCGATCGCGAGCACGGCTCCGGTGGCGCGGGCGCTGGTGCTCCGCATCCGTTCGGCGGTGGACGGTCCGGTGGTGGTGCGGTTCATGGCGGCATCCTTCGGGTCGAGACGCGAGACGGAGGCGGTGGCGGTGCGATCGAGAGCTGCGAAATGAGGTAAACCTAAGCTAATTCCTGGAGCGGTGGACGGCAACCCCTCGGACGCGGAAGCGGGAGTTTTCGCCGGTCCGGGCTAACGTGTTGGGGTGTCGATTCCTGTTTCCCTGTCGATGCCGACTCTTCCGTCCCGCAACAGCGCGCCGCAGCCGCTCGTGGCGGGGCTACTTCTCCGGCGGCGGGATACCGCCGTCCCGGCCGTCGTTCGCGACGCCGTCACCACCGGACCGCAGATCGTGGCCGCGTCGATCCTCACCGCCGCAGCCGGGACCGACGCCGACGCGGGTGCCGTCGTCATCGACCTCGACATCGATCCGGACGAGCTGGCCGGGGCCGTCGAGCACCGTGCGCTGCGCTACCACGTGACCTGCACGACCGAGCAGGTCGAGGACGCGATCCGTCTCCGACTGCCCGCGCCCGTCACCGTCTTCGTCACGGCGTCGGACCCCTCCGCCCCTGAAGCTGCCGACGCCGCGAGCCTTGCCGAGTCCGCGCAACTGCTCGCCGACGCCGGCCACAGCCCGGGGCTGATCGCCGGCAGCCCGGCCGACGTCGTCGCCGATTTCCTCGCGGTCCTCGCGCACACGTCCGTCGGTTTCGTCGGGCGGGCGCGGGACGGTGCCGAGGTCCTCGCGCTGCTGTCCGGCACCGTCGCGGCGCTGCGCGGAGACGACGTCCGGGCCGCCCTGTCCGCACCCGATCCGGCCGCGCTGGCGGCGCTGATCCCGGAGGCGGCCGAGGCGGTGCGCGGCGTGCTGCTCGGCATCGAGGTCGACGACCCCGATCAGATCGAGGGCGTGCTCGCCGACGCCGGTCTGCTGTAACGGAACCGGAACCGATCCGCGAAGTGCGCCGGACGGGAGTGCGTAATCTCGTAGGCGTGCCTCGTATCGCGTACTTCGGACCCAGCGGGACCTTCACGGAGATGGCCCTCGCCCAGCTCGAGTCGGGCGGCACGTTCGACGGTGTCGTCGAGCGGGTGTCCGCCGGAAGCCAGGCCGCGGCGATCGAACTCGTCCGCGCCGGTGACGTCGACGGCGCCGTGGTGCCGATCGAGAGTTCGGTGGAGGGCTCGATCCGTCCGACGATGGACGCGCTCTCCCTCGGCGACCGGCTGCAGATCATGGCCGAGACCGAGCTGGACGTCGCGTTCACGATCGTCGGACGCCCGGGCGCCACGCTCGACGACGTCCGCACCGTCCGTGCCTATCCGGTCGCGACCGCGCAGGTGCAGGGCTGGCTCGACCGGAACCTGCCGGACGCCCGTGTGGAGCCGGCGTCGTCGAATGCCGGTGCCGCCGAGGATGTTGCCGCCGGCGTCGCCGACGCCGGGGTGTCGACCGCGTTGGCGGGGGAACGGCTGGGCCTGGTGGCGTTGGCGTCGGGCGTCGCCGACTACGACGGAGCCCGCACCCGTTTCGTGCTGGTGACCAGGCCGGGTCCCGCGCCCGCCCGCACCGGTAACGACCGGACCAGCGTGGTGCTCCATCTCGACAACGTGCCCGGCTCCCTGGTTCGGGCGATGACCGAATTCGCGACCCGGGGCATCGATCTGACGCGGATCGAATCCCGGCCCACGCGCAAGGAATTCGGCACCTATCTGTTTCATCTGGACTGCGTCGGGCACATCGACGACGGACTGGTCGCCGAGGCGCTCAAGGCGCTGCACCGGTTCAGCGACGTCCGCTTCCTCGGGTCGTGGCCGTCGGCCGTGCCCGGTGGCGGCGCACCGATGCCCGTCGCCGACGACACCGCATGGCTCGAAGGCCTGCGTCGTGGGGAGGAGAACGCGTGAGCGGTCGGTTGATCCTGGTCCGACACGGGCAGACCGAAGCGAACGTCGAACGGCGGCTCGACACCCGGCTCCCCGGGGCGCGGTTGACGGCGCTCGGCCGGACGCAGGCCCAGACCCTCGGAGGCCGGCTGGCGGACCGGCCGCCGACGGCGCTGGTGTCGTCGCAGGCGCTGCGGGCCCGGGAGACCGCCGGGTTCGTGGAGACGGCGTCGGGCATCACGCTGCAGGTGCGGGAGGGGCTGCACGAGGCGCAGGCCGGTGAGCTCGAGGACCGCTCGGACATCGAGTCGCACAAGATGTTCGCGAAGGTGTTCCACACGTGGCACGCGGGTGACCTGTCGGCGCGGATCCCGGGTGGCGAGTCCGGGATCGACATCATCGAACGGTATGTGCCGGTGGTCGATTCGCTGCGTGCCGAGTACATCGACGCCGGTGCCGGTGGCGACGTCGTGGTGGTCAGCCACGGCGCCGCGATCCGATTGGTGGCCGCGTACCTGGCGGGCGTGCCCGGCGCGTTCGCCGCGGACCGGCATCTCGAGAACACCTCGACGGTGGAGCTGGTGCCGACCGACACGGGCTGGCGGTGCGTGCGGTGGGGCACCTACGACCCGCCGTTCGATGCGACGCCGCAGCGGCCGTGGTTCGACCCGGAGGCCGCCGCGGCCACCGACGACCCGATGGGCTGACGGTCAGTCGAGCTGCGCGAGCAGGCCGTCGAGTGCCTGCCTGAGCCGTCCCGGGGTGCCCGGGCTGAACGAGGTCCACGGGGTGCCGTCGGTGGCGACGCTGGTGGTGCCGACGATGCGCCCGGCGGCGGTGTCGAACACCGTGACCGGTCCGTGCATCAGACCGGGATGCCCGGCTTCGTGCACGATTCCGACGATCTCGGTGAACGTCGTGCAGCCCACGAACGCCGGCCCGACGACGGCGGCCTCCGCGGCCGGGACCCCGATCGCCGTCAGCTGGGCGGCCGCCGTGCCCGGGTCGACGATCCGGTTCAGGGCGGCACCGAGGTCCGTGGTCGGCCGGTTGACCACCCCGAACGCGAGGGGCTCGGCACCACCGAGGGCGTGGACGATCGGCCCGGCCAGGTCGTGCTCGAGCCGCTGGACGGTGAACGTGTCGCCGCTGCGCAGCGCGAGCACGGCCATCTCGTCGTCGCGGGCCAGGCACAGTCGCGCGACGGTGCCGTCGATGTAGCGGCGCAGGGCGATCTCGTCGCGGGGCCGGGCGAGGGCGCGCAGCCAGCGGGCCAGTTCCGGGTGCACCGCGATCCCGTCGATCAGCCCGGCCGCCGCGAGGGAGTCCTGCGCCGATCGGAAGACCCGGTCCCGCTCGGGCAGCGAATCGAATCGTGGGGCCGCGTCGAGCACGACCGGCAGGACGTCGATGTCCAGAAGGTCCACCAGCAGGTCGAGTTCGTCGACGTGCAGGGTCGCGGACGGCAGGGTTGCGGTCACCGGTTCGATGCCCAAGTCGATCACCGCCCGTCCTCGGGCAGGTCGGCGCCGATCACCGACGGGATCACCGTGCGCCCGTCGGCGAAGTGCTCGAACTGCTTGAGGTAACCGGGGGTGGCGTGCTCGGCCTCGTCGGAGGCCAGGGCGCCGCGGTGTGCGCCCATCGGGGCGCCTCCCATCGCGGTCCCGCGGGCGGCCGCGGCCGCCGACGCGTCGGCGCGGGCTGCGTCGATCGAGCCCGGGCCGGTGGCCGGTCCGGCACCGGTCCCCGGGGCGCTGCGCGAGCCCGACCCGTCGAGCTGCCCGGCCTGCGCCCAGCCGTCGGGGAGGGCGGCCCGCGCGCCGCCGGCCCCACCGCTGACTCCCGCGGCGCGCGCGGCGGTGTAGCCGGACCCCCGGCCGGCGCCGCCGGCGGTCGCGGCCCCGGCTGCACCCGAGGTGGGCGCGGTGGACGTGTTCAGGACCGCGGGGGCGCCACCGGCGACGCCGCCGAGCACGGCACCGCCGATGTTGGCGGCGGCGGAGGTGGCACCCGAGACGGTGCCCGCGACCGTGCCGACCTGCGATGCGGCCGCCATGACGGTCGGGTTCTGGGCGAAGGCGGTCGCCGCCGCGGCGATGGTGCCGACCGGGTCGGTGCGGAAGTCGTTCTCGAGTCGGCGGCGGGCGACCTCGCCCGCGTCGCGGGACTCGAGGCCGGCGGTGGATTCGTTGGTGAGCGGCGGCGGCTGCGTGAAGGATCCCGGTGTCGCCAGGATGCTCGACGCCGCCTCGTACGCCTCCATCACCAGCCCGGCCCGGATGTCCATCGCACGGTCGGCGGCCTCGGCGACGGCGGCGGAGCCGTTGACCACGCCGCCGGTGCTGTAGGCGGCGGTCTTGGCTGCCTTGACCGCGGTGATCTCGGGCAGGCTCGGCATGGTCAGCGCTGCGGACGTGTAGGCGCCGGCCTCGACGGAGGCCTTGGTCGCGGTGTCCGCGGCGAGCGTCGCGGTCTGTTCGGCCCACGCGGCGAACGGGGCGATCCTGCCGAGCGCGGCCTCGGCGGCCACGCCCTCCCAGCCGGTGCGCAGCTCCGCCATCACCCTGTTCAGCGTCGCGCCGGCGTCGGCGAAGCTCTCCGCGACCGCGGCCCACGCCGGGCTCGCCGCGCTGAGCGGCACGGGCCCCGCGCCCGCGGTGAGCGTCGTCGAATTGACGGTCGCACCGCGCGGCATCCAGACGACTCCGGTGACACCAGTGGTCATGCTGTGTTCTCCTCGTTCCCCTCGAATGTGGCTGGCAGGTCCCGGTCCGGCGTGGTCACATGCCGGCCGCGAGCGACGTCCCGATCGTCTGGTCCTCGTCCCGGTAGGTCGCGGCCTGCGTGCGGAGCATCGCGGCGGCGGCGGTGAGTTCCTCGATGCTGCGCCCGGCCGCCGGGCTGAAGCTGTTCGCCAGGCCGTTGAAGTACCCGGCCGCCATCACCGACACCTCCTCGGCGCCGGACGGCGCGACGGTGAGGGCCGGTGCCGCCGCGGTGAGGGTGACCTGCAGGCGGACGGCGAGCGCGTCGAGTTCGGTGGCCGCGGCGAGGAGGACGTCAGGGTCGACGAACACGTGATCCGACATGCGGGTATCTCCTCGAATCGGGGTCGATGGCAACCGGGGCGAGCAGATGAAACTCGTCCCTTGATTGCTTGGACGCCGAAAGCGAGCGGTCGGTTCCATTCGAATTCGACCGGATCGGGACGGGTCAGCCCCAGCCGAGCTCGTGCAGCCGGTCCTCGTCGATGCCGAAGTAGTGCGCCACCTCGTGGATGACGGTGACCATCACCTCGTGCACCACCTCGTCCTCGGTGTGGCACACGTCGAGGATCGCGTCGCGGTAGATGGTGATGGTGTCGGGCAGGGCGCCGCCGTAGTGGCTGTCCCGCTCGGTGAGGGCGATGCCGTGGTAGAGCCCGAGCAGGGTCGGCTCCTCGTCGTTGCGCGGCTCGACGAGCACCACGACGTTGTCGATTCCCGCGGCCAGTTGAGGCGGGATGAGGTCGAGAGCTTCCGAGACCAGCTCCTCGAAGTGAGCGGCCGTCATGGTCACCGGCATGTCAGCCCCCGGCCGGGGGGAGCGGCGCGGCGCCGGGCAGCGGGGTCGGCACGGAACGGCCCTCGGGCGCGGGCGGCGGCGGGACGGGCGCCTGCCCGTTGATGAGGATGTCGCCCTTGGCGCTGCCGACGATGGTCGCGAATCCGCTGCCGTCGACCTCCTTGCCGATCGAACAGTTGATCTTGCGGCTGCCGACGAGCCAGCTGTCGAGGTCGAGGTTGTCCCAGAACAGCGTCAGGGTCTTGTCACGCAGCGTGTCGGGGGAGCCGAGGTAGCCGTTGCTGGCCTCGGTGCACGCGCCCTCGAGGAACTTGTCCTGGTCCTCGACGGAGGGCATGCCACCGGGGAAGCGGCTGGCCAGGTCGATCACGCCGACCACCTCGAACGCGTGCGACTGCGCGCAGTCGACGGGATCGGACGGGACGTTCTGGTTGATGCCGATGCAGGTGCCCACGTTCCACACCTTCGACTGGTCCTGCTCGGCGACGCGGCCCTCGATGGGCAGCAGTGTTCCGGTGACACCGGAGAACTGCAGGCCGCAGCGGATGGTGCGTTCGCCGGCGGCCCAGCCGGCCTCGCCGGGATTGATCAGGCCGACGCTGAACTTGCCCTTGGGGTCGAACCGTCCGTCCAGGTAGTTGTTGACGGCCGGCGCGCAGTGTTCGTCGCGGAGTTCGGAGAAGCGCAGTACACCGGGGAACTTGGAGCCCGGACCGAACTCGACGCCCGGATACAGGCTGAGGTCCACATCGGTGGCGACCTCGAACTGGTGCGCCTGCGCGCAGTCGACCTTCTCGAGGTCGCTGGCGTCGGCGCTGCTCCATGTGAGGCAATCGCCGGTGGTGGCCGAGCCGAACGCCTCGCCGGCGACGGCGCCGGTGGGCTGCGGTCCCACGCCACCCGTGTGAACAGGCAGTTTCTCGCCGCGGTCGAAACCGCCGGAGACGAAGATGGTGGCGATGGCGGCGATCACCGCGCCGATCGCGACGAGCGCAAGAGCACGCCTGGTCACCGGCGCGGACACGTGTCGGCGCCGCTCCGGCTGTGGTGTCGGCTGCGGTTGATCGTCGGACATTGGTTCCATAATGCCCGCATCGGGGGCAGATGCCGAAGTTTCCGCGTAGGTTCGTCCGACATGAGTGAGGAACATCCCGGTGAGCACGACGGCGACCTGCCGGGAGACGTACAGGAGTTGGCCGGTCGATTGTTCGACATGGCCCGGACCGGCGACGCGACCGCGTTGGCGCAGTACGTCGACGCCGGGGTCCCGGTCAACCTCACGAACGCGAGCGGCGACACGCTGGTGATGCTCGCGGCCTACCACGGGCACACCGACGCGGTCCGGGCGCTGATCGAGCGGGGCGCCGACGTGAACCGCCCGAACGACCGCGGACAGACGCCGCTGGCGGGTGCCGTGTTCAAGGGCGAGGACGCCGTGGTGGCCGCGCTCGTGGACGCGGGGGCCGACGCGGCGGCCGGTCAGCCGTCGGCGCTCGATGCCGCACGCATGTTCGGACGCGACGACTATCTGCAGATATTGGGGAAGCACCCGGAATGAGCGTGGTGTCACCAAGTAGGGTTTGTGGTCGTGATTGACCTCAAGTTCCTTCGCGAGAACCCCGACGCCGTCCGCACCTCGCAGCGCACCCGCGGTGAAGACCCCGGTCTGGTCGACGCGCTGCTCGAGGCCGATGCATCCCGCCGCGCCGCTGTCCTGGCCGGCGACACCCTGCGCGCCGAGCAGAAGGCGTTCGGCAAGAAGGTGGGGCAGGCGTCCCCGGAGGAGCGTCCCGCGCTGCTCGAGGGTTCCAAGGAACTGGCGCGGAAGGTGAAGGACGCCGAGGCGACCCAGCACGAGGCGCAGGCCGCGATGGAGGCCGCCCACCGCGCGATCTCGAACATCGTGCAGGAGGGTGCGCCCGCCGGCGGCGAGGACGACTTCATCACGCTCGAGACCGTCGGCGAGATCCCGACGTTCGACTTCGAGCCCAAGGATCATCTCGAGCTCGGTGAGTCGCTGGGACTGATCGACATGGAGCGCGGCGCCAAGGTGTCGGGCTCGCGGTTCTACTTCCTCACCGGCTTCGGTGCGATGCTCCAGCTCGGCATGCTGCAGCTCGCGGCGCAGAAGGCGATGGCCAACGGTTTCACCATGATGATCCCGCCGGTGCTGGTGCGCCCCGAGATCATGCAGGGCACCGGCTTCCTGGGCCAGCACTCCGACGAGATCTACCACCTCGCGGACGACGACCTGTACCTCGTCGGCACGTCCGAGGTCCCGCTCGCGGGCTACCACTCGGGCGAGATCCTGGACCTGTCGGACGGCCCCAAGCGGTACGCGGGCTGGTCGTCGTGCTTCCGGCGCGAGGCCGGCAGCTACGGCAAGGACACCCGCGGCATCATCCGCGTCCACCAGTTCGACAAGGTGGAGATGTTCACCTACTGCAAGCCCGAGGACGCCGACGCCGAGCATCAGCGTCTGCTCGCCTGGGAGCGCGACATGCTGGACGCGATGGGGCTCCCGTACCGCGTCATCGACGTCGCCGGCGGCGACCTCGGTTCGTCCGCGGCCCGCAAGTTCGACTGCGAGGCTTGGGTTCCCACCCAGCAGCAGTACCGCGAGCTGACGTCGACGTCGAACTGCACCACCTACCAGGCCCGCCGCCTCGCGGTGCGCTACCGCGACGAGAACGGCAAGCCGCAGACCGCCGCGACCCTCAACGGCACCCTCGCCACCACGCGCTGGCTCGTCGCGATCCTCGAAAACCACCAGCAGGCAGACGGTTCCGTCAAGGTCCCCGCCGCCCTGGTGCCGTTCGTCGGCCGTGAGGTGCTGACGGCGCCGTAGTGCTCACTTTTGGTGTTGGCCGAATGTCACATGCGTTCAGTTGGACCGAACGCATGTGACATTCGGCCGAAGTGTTTTCGGGGTCAGCGCAGGATCAGGCAGGTGGTGGACGCCGTCGCCAGCAGCCGGTCCCGGTCGTCGCGGACCTCGGCCCGTGCGGTGGCGGTGGTGCGGCCGGTGTGCTCCGAAAAGCCGTGCACGCGAATGGATCCCTGTTCGGCCTTGATGCCGCGGATGTACCGGACGGTGATGTCGAGGGTGGTGTATCCGACGCCGGCCGGAAGGGTGCTCGAGACGGAGAAGCCCATCGCGGTGTCGATCATCGTGGCGATGACGCCGCCGTGCACACTGCCGACGGCGTTGTAGTGCCACTCGGCCGGCTCGGCCGTGATCTCGACGAAGCCTTCGCGGGCGTCGGTGACGCGGAAGCCGAGGGTGCTCGCGGTGGGATGGTGCGGGACGGTGCCGTCGACCAGGCCGCGGACGAACTCGAGTCCACTGAGGTTCCGGTTGGCATCCGCGATCGGGGCGGGGTCGTTCCAGGTGTAGGTGCGCTGACGTTCGGGAGACACCCGTCAGACCGTACCCGCGGCGGTGCGGGCTCGCGGCCCGGTGGCTGGCCGGGCCGAATTCCATTTCTGGAATTCAATTCAATAATACCCTGCGGTATGTAGGAGTGATCAATTCTTTGTTCGCCGTAGCGGGTCGATTCCCGGTCGGCGTCTCGGCGAGGGCGGGGCCATCGGTGTCGAGTTTGGGGCTCATTTCGGTGCGGGGTGAAGCGTAAGGGTTAATCCCGAGGTGAAGTTCCCGATTCTGGACACACGGCGACGCTAGACATGGTACTGGACTCATGTCCAGGCATGTTGACCCAGTTGGAAGCTATTTTTTCGCCTCCGTGTCCATGTGGCGGCCGAGGGTTTCTTCCGGATCGGACGTACCGGCCGGTAACAAACGTGTGTTTGGCAAATCCCCAGCAACATTTGGACGTTTGGTCGGCAAAACCGACACATAGGCGTAATCCCGCCGTTATGGTGTGCGGACCTCTGCGGATTTCCCCTCCCCCCATCCGCAACTTCTGCAAAGGAAGCGAGTATGCAAAATTCGATAGTGAGGCGCTGTGTCGTGCCACTCACAGGCACAGCGCTCGTCGCCGGGACGCTCCTGATCGGGAGCCCGGCGAATGCGGTCGTCAACACGACGAACTTCAAGAACGCATGTCAGGCATCGGCCACAATCACCGTGCACAAGGTTGCGGACACCGGGATGACTGTGGACGCTCCTGCCACGGTGGCACCGGGTGAGACATTCACCTACCGGATACAGCCGGTTGGCGCTTCGTACCCCAACTCGGACTCGGGCGCGACCACGACGAACGTGTCGCGGCTGAAGGTCGACTATCAGATTCCGGCGAACGCCACGTTCGTCAGCGCCTCGGTCGTGCCCGGCACGGCCATCAATCTCGATGGTGTGGCCCCCGGCGTCCTGAGGGTCAACGATTCCGGAAACCCTGACGCCGCAGGAAACATCCTGCGACTGTCCGGCAACAATCAGACCATCTCGAATGGGCCGAGCACCAGTACCAACAGCGAAGGTGGCATTCGGGCACCCAAGCTGAAGAAGGACCTCAACGGCAACGGGACCGGCGGTGACAGCTGGTTCCGACTGCCCGCTGTCGACGTGACCATGGTGGCTGGGTCAGCCGGTGTGATCACGCCGACGGTGCGCACAGCAGGCAGCGCCGCGAACTACAACGCCAATGAGAGCTACTACACCTTCCTGCCGCTGGCGAGCTTCTTCGGGAACCAGTGGGCGCCCACGCGGTGCACGCCGCGCGACGACAAGGGCGCAGGGCTCAACGCCGGCGCCGGCCCGCTGGCCACGATCAATGTCGTTGCTGCTCAGGTGTCGACCGCCACTACCCTCGCTGCGCCGGCCGCGGCGGAGACCGGCACCCCGGTCACACTGACTGCCAACGTCGCGCCCAACAACGCGACGGGCTCGGTGCAGTTCCAGGACAACGGCACCGACATCGGCTCCCCGGTGCCGGTTGCGGGCGGGTCGGCCAGCCTGGACCACACGTTCACGTCTGCCGGTTCGCACTCGGTGACGGCGGTGTTCACCGGTACCGGTAGTTTCACCGGTTCGACGTCGGCGGCTTCGACCGTGACCGTGTCCGACCCGACCCCGGTCGATGTCGCGACGACGCTGGGATTGACGGTTCCGCAGAACGCGGAGACCGGCACGGCCGTCGACCTGACCGCCACCGTGACCCCGGCGAATGCCGCGGGCACCGTGCAGTTCAAGGACAACGGCAACAACATCGGTTCCCCGGTGACGGTGGCGTCCGGCGCGGCGACGTTGTCGCACTCGTTCACCGCGGCCGGCGCACACGCGATCACGGCCGACTTCACGGGCGCACCCGGCTTCACGGGTTCGACCGCGGGAGCCCAGAACGTGACCGTCGCCGATCCGGTGGTTCCGGATGTCGAGACCACGACGACGGTGTCGGCTCCGGCCAACGCCGCGACCGGGGCCGAGGTGACGCTCACCGCGAACGTCGCCCCGCAGAATGCTTCCGGCACGGTGCAGTTCACGGCCAACGGCAGCAACATCGGTTCGCCGGTGACGGTGTCCAACGGTGTTGCGACGCTGCCGCACACGTTCGCCACTGCCGGCTCGTACGCGGTCGGCGCAGCATTCACCGGTGACGCCGGATTCGCTGCCTCCACTGCGGCGCAGACGCAAAACGTCACTGTGACGGATCCGGTCACCACGACGACGACTGAGCTCACGGTCCCGCAGGACGCGGAGACCGGCGCAGCGGTGGACCTGACGGCGAACGTCACTCCGCAGAATGCGGTCGGTTCGGTGCAGTTCCGGGACAACGGCACCGACATCGGTCAGCCGGTGACGGTCTCGAACGGTGTTGCGACGCTGTCGCATCAGTTCACCTCGGCCGGTTCGCACAGCATCACGGCCACCTTCACCGGTGGAGCGGGATTCGCGGGCTCGACCGCGGGTGCACAGACCGTGACGGTGACCGATCCGGTGGTGCCGGACACCGAGACCACCACCACCGTGACGGCCCCGGGCACCGCTGAGACGGGCTCCTCGGTGACGTTGTCTGCTGCGGTTGCCCCGGTTCCGACCGGTGGCACGGTGCAGTTCAAGGTCGCCGGCAGTGATGTCGGTACTCTGGTGAATGTCGATGGCACCGGTCACGCGAGCATGCCGTACACGTTCAATGCGGAGGGTTCGTATGCAGTGACCGCGGTGTACTCGGGAACCACCGGGTTCGCGGGTTCGACGGCGTCGGCTCAGAACGTCGCGGTTTCGGATCCGGCTCCGTCGGATGTGGAGACGGCTCTGGGCGTGACGGTTCCGGCCACGGCCGAGACGGGTGCTGCGGTGGATCTGTCTGCTGCGGTCACTCCGGCGAATGCTGCTGGCACGGTGCAGTTCTCGGTGAACGGTGCTCCGGTCGGTGCTCCGGTCACGGTGTCGGGCGGTGCGGCAACGTACACGCACACCTTTGCTGCCGCGGGCTCGTTCAATGTGACTGCAGCGTTCACCGGTGCGGTCGGATTCACGGACTCGGCTGCGTCTGCGCAGACGATCGCGGTTTCGGATCCCACTCCGGTGGAGGCGGACACCACGACGATGCTGAACGTCCCGGGCAACGCCAAGACCGGTGAGTCGGAGGATCTGTACGCAACCGTGTACAACGCCGCGACTGCGGAGGTCGTCCCGAGCGGCGGCACTGTCGAGTTCTTCGACGGCGCAACGTCGATCGGAACAGCTCCGGTGGTTGACGGTGTTGCCACATTGGCGCACACCTTCACCGCGGCGGGCACGCACACCCTCACCGCGACGTTCAGCGGCGCGACCGGGTTTGCCGGTTCCACCGCCGGGGCGAAGCAGGTCGTGGTCACGGTGCCGACAGTGGCCGACGTCGAGACGGCCACCGTAGTGACGGTGCCGGCGAACGCGACGGCCGGAACCTCGGTGCAGTTGTCGGCGCAGGTGACCGGTGCGGGTGACGTTGCGGTGAACGGCACGGTCCAGTTCTTCGACGGGGCCAACCCGATCGGGGACGCGGTGCCGGTGGTCAATGGCACGGCGGTTCTGAACCACACCTTCACCACGTCGGGTGCGCACAGCATCCACGCGGTGTTCAGTGGCGGCCAGGGCATCGCGAACTCGACCTCGGGTTCGCAGACCGTCCAGGTCTCCGGGGGCAACCCGAGCGGAAGCTTGGGCAGTCTGAGCGGACTATTCGGCGGCCTTCTTGGTGGCTTGAAGTTCGGCTCGTAAGTAGTTCCTGATCCAGGCGCGGTCTCGCCTCCATGCGGAGACGGGGCCGCGCCTGAGATCGTCAGATCCGAAAATGATTGTTGGCGAATGGAAATCGCTCTTGGCGGTTGCCGAGAAACGACTCTGCAACGATCAGCAAACGGTGACGCTGCAGTCCAGCTAGCGTCGGCATTCTTTTTACACCGCTGGGTCGGGGAAGCGCATACCTGAGGGAGGATTCAGTGGGTTTGTCATCCTTGCGGCGGCTCGCTACACCGGTCGTAGCGGGTGTAGCGGCGGTCGGACTCTTGGTCGCGGGAAGTGGCCTGGCCTTCGCGGCCGATCCACCTCCGGCCAGCAACCAGGGCTCGTCCGACAACGTCAAGTTCAAGAAGGAAGTGATCGGTAGCAACGTCCTCCATCGAGGCGACACGGTCACATACAAGAGCACCATCTGGGTGGACAGTGGTGTGGAGCGCTACATTCCGAAGTTTCGAGACGTGCCGCCCGCGGGGTTCACGCTGGTGTCGGGCAGCCCCAAGGTGACGTACCTGGGTGCCACGAACAAGGCCACCTTCACCAACGAGTCGGATGGCGGCGTCAGCGCCAAGTGCAGCGGCAGTGGCTGCAACGCCTTCGGCAACGGGTTCATCGTCAAGAGCGGGCAGAACGTCACGTTCGAGACCAGCTACCGGGTACCGGACAGTTTCGCGTTCGGTACGTATGACAGCGGCGTGCTGCTGGACGTGTGGGCGTTCTCCGGAAACCCGAAGGGTGCCAATCCGTTCAACGTGAAGGTCAGGGTCGAGGAGTTCGCCACGACCACCACACTCCAGGCGCCGACGTCCGCGACGACGGGGCAGCCGGTGACGCTGACAGCGACCGTGAACCCGACCAACGCGATCGGCCAGGTGCAGTTCAAGGACGGCGGTGTGAACATCGGTTCGCCGGTGACGCCGGTGAACGGTGTGGCCACGTTTTCTCATCCATTCGACTCGGTCGGCGCGCACAGCGTCACCGCGGAGTTCGTCCCCGGCGCCGGCTTCTTCGGGTCGACTTCGGCCGCGCAGTCCGTCACGGTCACCGACCCTGATGTGGCGACGTCGTTGTCGTTGACGGTTCCGGGTTCGGCCCAGACGGGTGCCGAGGTGGATCTGACGGCGACGTTGTCGCCGTCGGATGCTCAGGGCTCGGTGCAGTTCTCGGTGAACGGCGCTCCGGTGGGTACGGCTATTCCGGTGTCCGGTGGTTCGGCGACGTTGCCGCACACGTTCAACGCGGCTGACACCTACGCGGTGACGGCCGAGTTCACCGGTGCTGCCGGGTTCACGAACTCGACGGCCCCGGGACAGAACGTCACGGTCACCGATCCCGATGTAACTACCTCGCTGGCGCTTGCCGCTCCCGCTTCTGCGGTGACGGGTTCGTCGGTGGATCTCACGGCGACGGTGTCTCCCTCGGATGCTCAGGGCACGGTGCAGTTCTCGGATAATGGTGCCCCGATCGGTTCTCCGGTTGTCGTGGTGAATGGTGTTGCGACGTTGCCGCATACGTTCACCTCTGCGGGCTCGCACAGCATCACTGCCGATTTCACGGCCGGCCCCGGTTTCGTGGATTCGTCGGCGGCGGCCCAGTCGGTGACGGTGACGGATCCTGATGTGACGACGTCGGTGTCGTTGACGGTGCCGGGTACGGCTCAGACCGGTTCCGAGGTGAGCCTGTCGGCGGCGGTGGCTCCGGCTAATGCTCAGGGCACGGTGCAGTTCAAGGTCGACGGTGTCGCGGTGGGTTCGCCTCAGACGGTGTCGGGTGGTGTTGCGACGCTGCCGTATACGTTCGGTGCTGCGGGTTCGTACTCGGTGACCGCTGAGTTCACGGGTGCGGCCGGGTTCACGGATTCGACTGCGTCGGCTCAGAACGTCACGGTTTCGGATCCGGATCAGCAGACGTCGTTGTCGTTGACGGTGCCGGGTTCTGCGGTGACGGGTGCGTCGGTGGATCTGTCGGCGACGGTTACTCCGTCGAATGCTCAAGGAACGGTGCAGTTCTCGGTCAACGGCAGCACGGTTGGTGCTGCGGTGACGGTGTCGGGTGGTTCGGCGACTCTGGCGCACACGTTCAATGCCGCTGACACGTACGCGGTGACGGCGGAGTTCACCGGTGCTGCGGGTTTCGCGGGCTCTACCACTTCGGCCCAGGCGGTGACGGTGACTGATCCGGATCAGGAGACCACGACGACGGTGTCGGTGCCGGCGACCGCTACGACTGGTGAGCAGGTGAGCCTGTCGGCTCAGGTGTCACCGTCGAACGCTCAGGGTTCGGTGCAGTTCAAGGTCGACGGTGTCGCGGTGGGATCGCCGCAGACGGTGTCGGGTGGTGCTGCGGCAGTGCCATACACGTTCAATGCTGCTGATACGTATACGGTTACGGCCGAGTTCGCGGGTGCTACCGGGTTCACGAACTCGACGGCCACGGGTCAGAACATCACGGTGACCGATCCGGCTCCGGTCGACATCCAGACCGTGACGTTGCTGGGTGTTCCGGGTTCGGCGACGACCGGCGTGGAGACCACGCTGTCGGCGACGGTGCAGGCGCAGAGCGGGACAGCTGTCCCGACGGGAATGGTGGAGTTCCGTGACGGCGATTCGCTGATCGGTTCGCCGGTAGCCCTGCTGAACGGCTCGGCGTCACTTCAGCACACGTTCACCGCCCCGGGGACGCGTCAGATGACCGCGGTGTTCCAGCCCGACTCGGGCTTCGCGGGATCCACGTCGACGCAGCGTCCGGTCGAGGTGTCCGCGCCGAACCCCGTGGACGTCCAGACGTCGGCGGTCATGACGTCGACTACATCCGCGACGGCCGGCACGCCGTTCACGTTGAGGGCTCAGGTGATCGGTGCGCAGTCGCTGCCGGGCACCGTGCAGTTCTTCGACGGTGGCGTCGAGATCGGTCAGCCGGTGCCGGTGGTGGGCGGCTTCGCTGAGGTCGCGCACACCTTCACCCTGAGCGGTCCGCATCAGATTCACGCGGTCTACTCGGGCGGCCCGGGCGTGGCGGGTTCGACGTCCCAGGTGCAGGTGCTCGATGTCGCCGAGTCCGGTGACGGCACGGGCAGCTTCGGGTCGTTGGGGACGGGGTCTCTCGGCAGCCTGAGCGGGCTGCGGTTCGGGTCCTGACACCTCTCGACTGACGCAGACTGTGGCCCCCGGACCTGATGGTCCGGGGGCCACAGTCGTTCCACTGGTCGAATCCCTCGTTCGATCCTGATCTGGACGTTTGTCCGGTAGAGTTCGAGCCGCATTTCAGACGCGGAGTCGGGCTGCGGTTGGTTGCAGGGGGTGGCATGGGCCCTGCAACGCGCCCCGGACTCGATCCCCTCAGCGCGATGTCCCAGGTCGTACCTGATCCGTTGAGTTGGCGGCCGTCGAGTCGTCGTCGAGAGGGAAGTGCATGGTTGGCAGGGGACTACGCCGAATAGTCGGCGGTATAAGTGTTTTCGCATTATCCGCGGGCTTCGCGGCGAGCCTCGGCATGGGGGCGGCTGGTGCCGCGCCGGCGTCGGTCGGCTGGAGCGACGGCAACAGCAAGTTCACGCGGACGGTAAGCAACTCCACGCCGTCGGTGGGGGAGACCGTCACGGTGTCGACGAAGTTCGAGCGCACCGGCGGTACGGTGGAGTGGTTGCAGGCGGTGAAGGACCTCCACCCGACCTGTATGACGTATGTCAGTGGAAATACTTCCGGTCCTGAGATCGCCGCGGACTACGTCCGGGTGACGGGGAACTGGCCGGTGTATCCGAACATCAGCCCGAAGTCGCAGACGTTCGAGTTCAACTACTTAGTGGGCGCGAACTGTGCCCGTGCGACTCCGCTGATGACGACGATGCACTACTCGGGCGGACTGGGCGATGGCACCTACACGGACAAGGGTCCGACGATCACCGTCGCGAAGGACGCCACCACCACGACGTTGGCCGCGGTGCCCAATCCGATCGTGACGGGGCAGGCGGTCACTCTGAGTGCGACGCTGACCGGCGTGGCGCAAGGCAGCACGATCGAGTTCTACGACGGTGCAACGAAGCTCGGTGACGGCCAGTCGAACGCGGCGGGTGTCGCGACCTACGCGTGGACTCCGACCACGGCGGGTGCCCGGAGTCTGACGGCGAAGTTCCCGGGCACGGCGATCGCGGCCTCGTCGCAGTCCGCCGCGCAGAACGTGCAGGTGAACGCCCCGGTTGCAACCAGCGCCGCCTTGTCGGTCCCGGGAACTGCCGTGACCGGCACTCCGGTGACCCTGTCCGTGGCGATGACGCCGTCGAACGCGTCGGGCACGGTGCAGTTCAAGGACAATGGTTCGAACATCGGATCCCCGGTGACGGTGTCCGGTGGCCAGGCGTCGCTGCAGCACACCTTCACAGCTACCGGCGCGCACAGCATCACCGCCGACTTCGTGGCCGGTTCCGGTTCCGTGAATTCGTCGGCAGCGGCGCAGACCGTGACGGTCGCGGATCCTGATGTGGCGACGTCGTTGACGGTTGCGGCTCCGGCTTCTGCTGAGACGGGTGCGTCGGTGGATTTGTCGGCGACGGTGTCTCCGTCGAATGCTCAGGGTTCGGTGCAGTTCTCGGTGAATGGGTCTCCGGCGGGTGCGGCGGTTCCTGTGTCGGGTGGTTCGGCAACGCTGCCGCATACGTTCGGTGCTGCTGGTTCGTATTCGGTGACCGCTGAGTTCACGGGTGCTGCCGGGTTCACGGGTTCGACCGCTGCGGCGCAGTCGATCACCGTCACCGATCCTGATGTTGCGACGTCGTTGACGGTTGCGGCTCCGGCTTCTGCTGAGACGGGCGCTTCGGTGGATCTGTCGGCGACGGTGTCTCCGTCGAACGCGCAGGGTTCGGTGCAGTTCAAGGACAATGGTTCGAACATCGGATCGCCGGTGACGGTGTCCGGTGGCACGGCTACCCTTCCGCACACCTTCACGACGGCTGGTTCGCACAGCATCACGGCCGATTTCATTGCCGGTTCCGGTTCCGGTTTCGTGAATTCGTCGGCGTCGGCGCAGTCGGTGACGGTGACCGATCCCGATGTGGAGACGGCGCTGACGGTTGGTGTTCCGGCTTCCGCGGAGACGGGTTCGTCGGTTGATCTGACGGCGACGGTGTCTCCGTCGGATGCGCAGGGCTCGGTGCAGTTCAAGGTTGATGGTGTGAACGTCGGTGCAGCTGTTCCGGTTGCTGGTGGTTCGGCGACCATGCCGTACACGTTCAACGCTGCTGAAACCTACGCGGTGACGGCGGAGTTCACCGGTGCTGCCGGGTTCACGAACTCGACTGCCACCGCACAGTCGGTAACGGTCACGGATCCCGATCAGCAGACGTCGTTGTCGTTGGCGGTTCCGGGTTCGGCTCAGACGGGGTCCGAGGTTGATCTGACGGCGACGGTGTCTCCGTCGGATGCTCAGGGTTCTGTGCAGTTCAAGGACAACGGCACGAATATCGGTTCGCCGGTGTCGGTGTCGGGTGGTTCGGCGACCTTGCCGCACACGTTCACGACGGCTGGTTCGCACAGCATCACGGCCGATTTCATTGCCGGGCCCGGTTTCGTGAATTCGTCGGCGTCGGCCCAGTCGGTGACGGTGACCGATCCCGATGTGACCACGTCTCTGACGGTTGGTGTTCCGGCTTCTGCGGAGACGGGTGCCCAGGTTGATCTGGCGGCGACGGTGACGCCGTCGGATGCTGCAGGCACGGTGCAGTTCTCGGTGGACGGCACTGCTGTCGGTGGCCCGGTGACGGTGTCAGGTGGTACGGCGACGTACGCGTACACGTTCAATGCCGCTGAAACCTATGCGGTGACGGCGGAGTTCACCGGTGCTGCCGGGTTCACGAACTCGACTGCCACGGCGCAGAACATCACGGTCACCGACCCCGATCAGGAGACGTCGTTGTCGTTGGCGGTTCCGGGTTCGGCTCAGACCGGCTCCGAGGTTGATCTGACGGCGACGGTGTCGCCATCGGATGCTGCAGGCACGGTTCAGTTCAAGGACAACGGCACGAACATCGGATCCCCGGTAGCCGTCGTCAACGGTGCTGCCACTCTGCCGCATACCTTCACTACGTCGGGCGCCCACAGCATCACTGCCGATTTCGCGGCGGGCCCCGGTTTCGTGAATTCGTCGGCTGCGGCCCAGTCGGTGACGGTGACGGATCCTGATCAGAAGACGTCGCTGACGGTTGCCGCTCCGGGCTCTGCGGAGACGGGCGCTTCGGTGAACCTGTCGGCGACGGTTAGTCCGTCGAATGCCCAGGGTTCGGTGCAGTTCAAGGTCGACGGCGCACCGGTCGGAACCGCGCAGGCGGTGTCGGGTGGTTCCGCAACGCTGCCGTACACGTTCGGTGCTGCTGGTTCGTTCCAGGTGTCGGCTGAGTTCACCGGCGCTGCCGGATTCACGAACTCGACCGCTGCCCCGCAGGGCATCGCGGTGACGAATCCGGTTGTCCCGGATACACAAACCGTCACGGCGGTGACTCTTCCCGCGACCGGCGAGACCGGTCAGCAGGTGACGCTGTCGGCGGCGGTGTCGCCGGCTCCGACGGGCGGAACCGTGCAGTTCAAGGTGGCCGGTGCCGATGCGGGCGCTCCGGTGACTGTGGATGCGAGCGGCCACGCGGGCATGCCGTACACGTTCAACTCGGCTGGATCGTTCGCGGTTTCGGCGGTGTACTCGGGCGCGCCCGGATTCGAGGGCTCGACGGCCGCGACGCAGAGCATCACGGTTTCCGATCCTGCCCCGATCGATGTCGAGACGGTGACCGTGGTGGGTTCCCCGGAGACGGCCACGACGGGCATCGAGACGGTTCTCTCGGCGACGGTGCAGGCGCAGTCCGGGACGGCGGTGCCGACGGGCACGGTGCAGTTCCGTGACGGCGGCATCGAGATCGGTTCGCCGGTGACGGTGTCGAACGGTGCGGCAACGCTCGATCACACGTTCACCACGGTAGGGACGCATCAGATCACCGCGGTATTCGCTCCGGGTGCCGGGTTCGCGGCTTCGACGTCGACGCCGCATCCGGTCGAGGTGTCCGCGCCGAATCCGACCGACGTGCCGTCGACGGTGGTGATCGCGTCGGGGCAGTCGGCAACGGCGGGTACCGCGTTCACGTTGACTGCCCAGGTGGGCGGTGCTCCGACATTGCCGGGCACGGTCCAGTTCTTCGACGGCGGTGTCGAGATCGGTCAGCCGGTGTCGGTGGTGAACGGTGTCGCCGAACTGGTGCACACCTTCACTCAGAGTGGGCCGCACCAGATCTACGCGGTGTACTCGGGCGGCCCGGGCGTGCAGGGTTCGACGTCGCCGGTGCAGACGCTGGACGTCGCGCAGTCCGGCGGCGGTGACGGTGGTAACGGTTCGTTGGGTTCGCTCGGCAGCCTGAGCGGCCTACTGTTCGGTTCCTGACTCCGTAGCTCCTGAGTGAGTGGCCCCCTGCCCGGTATCGGGCAGGGGGCCATTCGTCCTTCACCGGCGGATAGTTCCTTGTTTCGTGTAGCGAAAGAACAGCATCCGACCAGTTCGTTCGTTCGGTCGTTGTCGTCAAATGGCTAACTGAACGTTTGACTTAGAAAACTGACACACGTTCCAGTGGGAGGGTCTATCCTTCCGGCTCGGGAGCTCTGCAGCCGCGGCGCCCTTCGACTGTTTGTTCAGGGAGTTTGATGAGTTCCTCGTTTCGGAGGCGCTGCGCTGTCGCGTTCGCCGGGTCCGTGGTGCTGTCCGGGCCGTTACTGATCGTCCAACCGGCTTCGGCCGCAACGTCGACGGTCGAGTTCACCACCACATGCCGGGCCACGGCGACGATGAACGTGACCAAGACTCCCGCCGCCTCGGTGACGGTGACGAGTCCCGCGAGCGTCGCGCCGGGTGAGACGTTCACCTTCCGCATGCAGACGAACGCGCAGTCGTTCCCCGACTCCGATTCGGGTGCGTCCACGACGAACCTGTCGCGCCTCAAGAACGATTTCGAGATCCCCACCAACGCGACGTTCGTCAGCGCGTCGATCGTGGGGAACTCCGCGGTCAACATCTCGGGCGTCGCACCGAGCGTCATCCGGGTCAACGACAGCGGAACCGTCGACCCGAACGGCACGATTCTTCGGATCTCCGGCAACAACGAGGTCATCGGAAACGGCGCCTCCAACAGCACCAACAGCGAGGGCGGCATTCTGGCCCCCAAGCTGAAGAAGAACATCAACGGCACGCCCAACGGCAACGGCGACTCCTGGTTCCAGATGCCGGCGATCGATGTCACGATGGTCGCCGGGCAGCCCGGTGTCATCCAGCCGAAGATCCGCACGAGTGGTGACGCGGGCAGCTACAACAACGACAAGAACTTCAGTACCCAGCTTGCAAAGGCGTCGTTCTTGGGCGTGCAGTGGGCGCCGACGCGCTGTAGCCCGCGCAACGGGGAATCCAGCGGCCTCAACGCGGGCGCGGGTCCGCTCGCGACAATCCGGGTCACCGTGCCCGACGCGGCCACCACGACGGCGCTGACCGTGCCCAGCACCGCCGCGACCGGTTCCGCCGTCCAGCTGACTGCCGCGGTCTCGCCCGCGGACGCGTCGGGAACCGTGCAGTTCAAGGACAACGGCAACGCCATCGGCGCGGCGGTACCCGTCGCCAACGGTTCGGCTGCTCTGTCGTACGCGTTCGGCTCGCTCGGTGCGCACAGCATCACCGCCGAGTTCTCGGGCGCATCCGGCTTCGCGTCGTCGACTTCGGAGGCTCGAACCGTGACGGTCACGCCGCCCGTAGCCGCCACCACGACGGCGGTCACGGTGCCGCCGAACGCAACCACCGGCCTCGCCGTCGATCTCGTGGCCGCGGTGACGCCGTCCACCGCGTCGGGCACCGTGCAGTTCACGAACAACGGCAACGCCATCGGCGCGCCGGTCCAGGTGGCCGGTGGGATCGCGACGCTGTCGCACACCTTCACCACGACGGGTGCGCACGGCATCAGCGCCAGCTTCTCGGGCGGCACCGGATTCGCGCCCTCGATGTCGGGCAACCGGACGGTGACGGTGTCCGAGCCGATGCCGGACGCGGTCGCGACCACCACCGTCGTCACGGCACCCTCGACGGCCGAGGTCGGCGCAGAGGTGACGATCTCGGCGACGGTGTCCCCGGCACCTCTCGACGGCACCGTGCAATTCCGTGACGGTGCAACCAATCTCGGTTCTCCGGTGCTCGTCTCGGACGGTGTCGCGACGCTCGCCCACACGTTCGCGCGTGGCGGGTCGCATCCGATCACCGCGGTCTACAGCGGTGGTGTGGGCTCCCTCGGCTCCAGCGCCTCGCCGGTGAACGTGGCCGTGACGGCGTCGAACATCGGTACGGTGACGCTGCTCAACGCTCCCGGTGAGGCCAAGACGGGCGCGCCGATCGAGCTGTGGGCCACGGTCTTCGAGCTGCCCGAGGGCACCGAGGTGTCGAACGGCGGCACGGTGCAGTTCCGTGACGGCGCGACGAATCTCGGTTCTCCGGTGCCGGTCGTGGGCGGAACTGCCAAGCTGGTGCACACATTCGACACCGCCGGCACGCATGCGGTCTCGGCCGTCTACAGCGGCGCGGGAGCCTACGGCACCTCCACCACCGACACTCAGGGCATCAACGTCACTGCGGCAGCCGTGAGCGACCTGGCGACGGCTGTCGAGCTGGGGATTCCGGCGTCCGGCACGGCCGGGAGCCCGGTTACTCTCACCGCGCGCGTGATCGCGCCGCGGACCCCGCACGGCACCGTGCAGTTCTTCGATGGCGACAAGCCCCTCGGTGTGGCCGTGGACCTGGTGGACGGGCGCGCGACGCTCGCGCACACGTTCACCGGGACCGGTGCCCACTCGATCACCGCGAAGTACAGCGGCGCGGAGGGATTCATCGCCGCCACGTCGACTTCCGGAACTCTGGCGGTCACCGAAGCCGGCGGCACCACCGGCGGTGGCACCACCACCGGCAGCATCGCCATCCCGGCCTTCGGCTCGTGAGCGGAAACGAAACGATGCGCGAGCGAATGACGAAAACGACGACGTGGCACGAGGAACGGGAGATGGGCATGTCGAGTAGGACCAAGCGGAGGCTGGTGGCCGCCGCGGGTGTGGCCGCGCTGTCGGCGGGGCTCACCGTCGTTCTCGGCGCGGGTACGGCCGGTGCCGCGTCGGACTCGGTGACCTGGAACGACGGCAGCACCAAGTTCACGCGGACGGTGAGCAACACGACGCCGAACGAGGGCGACGTCATCACCGTTTCGACGAAGTTCGAACGGACGGCGATTCCCGGCGAGTACATCTATGCCGTCAAGGATCTTCATCCGACGTGCCTGACGTATGTCGACGGGTCGGCGAAGGTGAACGGTTCGGTGCGTGGGTTGGAGAGCCAGGGCGCCGACTTCGCACGGGTCCAGGGGTCGTCCGTGGAATGGCCCGTGGGCGCGTTGATCAACGGTAAGCCGCACACGTTCGAGTTCTCGTATCGCGTCGGTGCGGACTGTGCGCGTGGGGTGGCGTTGACGTCGGCGATGCATTACAGCGGATCGCTGGGTTCGGGGGAGTACAACAACAAGGGTCCGTCGATCACAGTCGCGAAGAACACCACCACCACGGCGCTGGCCGCGGTGCCGGGTGCGCAGGTCGGGAAGTCGGTGACCTTGAGTGCAACCGTGACCGGTGGCGCGGAGGGCAACCCGGTCGACTTCTACGACGGCCCGGCGAAGGTCGGTTCGGGTCAGCTGAACGCGTCGGGTGTGGCCACCTTCGCGTGGTCGCCGTCGACGGCCGGAGTGCGGTCGGTGCAGGCCAAGTTCGCCGGCACGCCGTTCGCGAACGGATCCGAGTCGGGCGTGCAGTCGGTGTCCGTCGCCGAGGCCGACGTCCCGACCACCACGACCGCGACGGTGCCACCGAGCGCCCTCACCGGCACCGCCGTGAACCTCACCGCCAAGGTCGAGCCCGGGATCGCCTCCGGCACGGTGCAGTTCAAGGACGGCGACACGAACATCGGTGCACCGGTTCCGGTCACCGCCGGCACAGCTCAGGTGTCTCACACATTCGCCTCGGCGGGCACGCATCCGATCACGGCGGCCTTCACCGGCGTCGGTTTCGTTTCGTCCGCCTCTGAGCCGCAGCTGGTTTCGGTCACCGATCCGGATCTGAAGACCACGACGACGGTCACCGCGCCGTCGGCCGCTCAGACCGGTGCCGCGGCGACGCTGTCGGCGTCGGTCAGCCCGAAGCCGACCGGCGGAACCGTGCAGTTCAAGGACGGCGCCACCGCCATCGGCGGCCCTATCGCCGTCGTCGACGGCGCTGCGACGCTCGACCACGCCTTCACGTCCGTCGGCAGTCACCGCATCACCGCGACGTACTCGGGCGCAGCGGGATTCGAGCCGTCGACGTCGCCGCCGCAGTCCGTCTCGGTGACCGATCCCGTCGTGTCGCCCCGTGGAACGGTGACGTTGCTCAGTGTGCCCGGCGAGGCCAAGTCGGGCGTCGTCACCGATCTCTGGGCGACGGTCCGGACGTCGGCCGGTGTCGCCGTCGACGGTGGCACGGTCCAGTTCCGCGACGGCGGGGCCGATCTGGGCGCCCCGATCGCGGTGACCGACGGTGTGGTGAGGCTGCCACACACGTTCAGTGGCGTTGGTGCACATGCGATCTCCGCAGTGTTCTCCGGAGTTTCATCGCTCGACGGGTCGACGGCCGTCACCCGAATGGTGAACGTGACGGCACCGGCGCCGACCGATGCCGACACCGCGACGGCATTGACAGTTCCGGCCGGCGCGGCCAGTGGCAGCACCGTCCGGTTGTGGGCCTCGGTGGTGTCGTCGGGCCCCGTCGACGGGACCGTCCAGTTCTTCGACGGTGACACGCCGATCGGGGAGGCCGTCGAACTGGTCGACGGCGTCGCCACGCGGGACCACGCGTTCACCACGTCCGGTGCCCACCGGATCACCGCGGTCTACTCCGGTGCGGCAGGCCTGAAGGGTTCGTCGTCGGATGTGCGCGTCGTCGAGATCACCTCGACCGAAACGGCACCCGGCGGCACCACCGGCACGGGCAGCCTCGCGGGTCTGCCGAGCTTCGGGTCGTAAGCATCCGTGAGGAGGGCGGCGGCGAGATCCGCCGTCCTCCTCGGGCGGGTGTAACGAAAACTCGCTGATATTGGACGTTTGTTCTATAAAGATCGAGACGGGCTCCGAGTGCCATTGCGGCACATCGAGCACGGTCGAACGTTGGAGTCGGGCCGGCGGTCGACGAATCATTTGCACATGCGTTCGTATGCGCTGCGTGGAGTCGGTGTCCCCACCGACGCGCGGGGTGGACGCTCTGG
The DNA here is from genome assembly GCF_003350365.1 of Rhodococcus sp. AG1013. Taxonomy (NCBI): domain Bacteria; kingdom Bacillati; phylum Actinomycetota; class Actinomycetes; order Mycobacteriales; family Nocardiaceae; genus Rhodococcus; species Rhodococcus sp. AG1013. The sequence continues at coordinate 37,393 of NZ_QQAT01000028.1, read as the reverse complement.
AAGGAGTCGGAATGGCCCGATCGGTGATGCGGAGAACCGTGTCGAAGATGCTCGTCGGGGCGATGGCGGTCGCCACGCTCGGAGTCGGACAGGCGGTCCTCGGCGGCGGCGTCGCTGCGGCCGATCCGGTGTCGCAGACGGTGACGACGTCGAACATCAAGGCGACCAAGACAGTCGACAATCCCAACCCGTTCCCGGGCGACACGGTGACGACGACAGTGGTGATCGAGCGGGACGGCGGAGTGGACCGCTACCTCCGGGACTTCACCGACTACCCGCCGGCGGGTTACGAGTTGCAGAAAGTCCAGGCAAACGCGTGGCGGGGTGGCCCGCTCATGGGCGCCTGGAACGCTCCCGCCCAGTTCGACGGGCCTGGATCGCAGAATCCCTCCGGCGCTGTCAAGCTGTGGTGGACAGATCACGGAACGGCGATGGGTCCTGCCGGGAAGATGGCCGTGATCAACAAGGGCGTGACGCTGACGTTCACCTACAAGGTGGCGGCGAACGCGCAACCGGGTCCCCGGAACACCGGCATGGCGTTCAACGTCGAGACGTTCGGTTCCACCCAGGTCTACAACCCTCTCAACCAGCTGAACCTGTCGGTGCAGCAGCCGGTCACGAACACGACCACCGCGGTGACGGTTCCGCCGACGGCCGACAAGGGTGCACCGGTGACCCTGTCGGCGGCTGTGACGCCGTCGAACGCGTCCGGCACGGTGCAGTTCAAGGACGGCAACACGAACATCGGCGCGCCCGTGCCGGTGGCCGGGGGCATCGCAAGCATGTCGCACACGTTCACGACCGACGGATCCCATGCGATCTCTGCGGAGTTCTCGGGCAGCGCCGGATTCTCCAACTCGAGTGCGGCAGGGCGTCTGGTCCAGGTGTCCACGCCGGACCCGAGTGCCAAGGAATCGGCGACGCTCATGACCGCTCCCGATAATGCGACCGCCGGCACCTCGGTGCGTCTCAGCGCGCAGGTCTCGAGCACGGCGCCGCTCACCGGTACGGTCCAGTTCTACGACGGCGGTAACCCGATCGGACCCCGTATCCCTGTCGGCAACGGTGTCGTCGGCATCGATCACATCTTCAGCACGACCGGCCCGCACCAGATCAGCGCGTCCTTCACCGGCGGACCCGGTGTGAGGGGCTCTTCGTCCACCTCGCAGACCGTGCAGGTCGCTGACGCGCCCATCTCGCCCGGCACCGGAAGCCTCGGAAGCCTCGGTGGGGGAAGCTCGACGTTCGGCTCCTGATCCGATGCTCGATTCGAGGCCCCCTGCGCATGCGCAGGGGGCCTCGAATCTTTCGCGGTAACGGTTTCCACACAGATCTGGACGTTTGTTCGATACAGTGGGGCGCGTTTCACTCGACGTTTGTGGTCGAGAAGAACGAGCCAGGTGTGTGGAGTCGGGCCGACACCTGGGCGGAAGAACACGTGGTCCCGGTGATTCAAGGATCCGGAACCACGGTGACCGTGCTCTGAGGGGAGTCGGAGAATGGCCCGATCGACGACGCGATTCACTTCGTCGACCGCGGGAACAGCGGCGGAGTGCCGCGCGGCCCGCGTGTTCGGATCGTCATACCGATACGCCCTCTGACTGGCACAACCATGTCCACCACGCGAGTCGCCCCAGTCGTCCGCAACGTGGGTTCGATGTTCATCGAGGTTCGTTGTCGAGAGGAAATGCATGTCTGACAAGAACACCCGTCGTGTACTCGCCGGCCTGAGTGCCTTCGCAGTCGCCGCCGGATTCGCGGTCACTGCCGGTGTCGGTGCGGCGAGTGCGGCACCGGGATCCATTACGTGGGACGACGGCAGCAGCCGGTTCACGCGGACGGTGAGCAATACGACGCCGAACGAGGGTGACATCGTGACGGTGTCGACGAAGTTCGAGCGGACCGGAATTCCGGTGGAGTGGATCCAGGCGGTGAAGGATCTGCATCCGACCTGTTTCACGTATGTCAGCGGAAACACTTCCGGTCCGGAGGTGGCTGCGGATTATGTGCGGGTGGCGGGGAACTGGCCGGTGTATCCGAACATCAGCCCGCAGTCGCAGACTTTCGAGTTCAACTATCGGGTGGGCGCGGATTGTGCTCGGGAGACCCCGTTGATGACGACGATGCACTACAGCGGCAGCCTGGGTAGCGGCACATATTCGAACAAGGGCCCGACGATCACGGTGAACAAGAACACCACGTCGACGACGCTCGCGCAGGTTTCCGGCGCCCAGGTCGGGTTGGTAACCACTCTGGCCGCGACGGTGACCGGTGGCGTGCAGGGCGACGCCGTCGACTTCTTCGACGGCGGTGCCAAGATCGGCACCGGAACCCTCGACGCGAACGGCACCGCCACCTACGCGTGGACGCCCGGGGCGCGTGGCACGCACAACCTCAAGGCGAAGTTCCTCGGTACCGCGAGGGCCACCGCTTCCGAGTCAGCCGTGCAGGGTATCGAGGTCATCCAGGCGGACCTTCCGTCGAGCACGGCGATCGCCGCCGTCTCGGGCGCCCAGGTCGGCAAGGCGTCGACGCTCAAGGCCACCGTCAACCCGGCCGCCGCCGGCGGAACCGTCAAGTTCACGGACGGCGGACAGCTCCTCGCCGAGGTCGCTGTGAACGGTGCCGGTGAGGCCACCTACGCGTGGACGCCGACGACCGACGGCAGCCACACGATCAAGGCGGAGTTCTCCGGCAGGGACGGAGTCACAGGCTCCAACTCCAGCGCGACCGTGACTGTCGCCGCGAAGCCGGTGAACAACACCGAGTCCGGCACCGTCGTCTCGGCCGGCAACGGTCAGGTCGGTGTGGCGCAGACCATCTCGGCGCAGGTCACCGGGAGTGCCGGCGGCACCGTGACCTTCAAGGACGGCAACACCGTCATCGGCACGGCCACGGTCGACGGCAGCGGCCGCGCATCGGTCACCTGGACCCCGACGACCCAGGGGCAGCGCGTCATCCGGGCCGAGTACTCGGGTGCCGGCACCGTGAATGCCTCGTCCGATGACCTGTCGATCACCGTCGCGCCGGCAGGCACCGGCGGCGATGGTGGCGGCACCGGCAGTGCCGGTTCGCTCGGCACGATGTTCGGTTCGCTCGGCGGATAGTCGCCTCGAGTTTCGATTTCCCTCCGGCCCAGGACCTCGGTCCCGGGCCGGAGGTCCACTTCTCACTCCATGGCGGTCGGCGAAGTCCGTCGTCGAGAGGAAACCTATGTCTGACAGAAGGACTCGCCGACGGATGGCCGTGGCGGTGGGGGCTGCTGCTGCGGTGGCTGCGGGGTTCGTGGTGACGGCGGGTGCCGGTGTGTCCGGTGCGGCGTCGGGTTCGGTGTCGTGGCAGGACGGTAGTAGTAAGTTCACGCGGTCGGTGAGCAATACGACGCCGAACGAGGGTGACATCGTGACGGTGTCGACGAAGTTCGAGCGCACGGGTGGTGTGGTCGAGTGGTTGCAGGCGGTGAAGGATCTGCATCCGACCTGTTTCACGTATGTCAGTGGAAATACTTCCGGTCCGGAGGTGGCTGCGGATTATGTGCGGGTGACGGGGAACTGGCCGGTGTATCCGAACATCAGCCCGCAGTCGCAGACTTTCGAGTTCAGCTATCGGGTGGGCGCGGATTGTGCTCGGGAGACCCCGTTGATGACGACGATGCATTACAGCGGTTCGTTGGGTTCGGGGACGTATGCGGACAAGGGCCCGACGGTCACGGTCGCGAAGAACGCGACGTCGACGTCGTTGGCTGCGGTGTCGGGTGGTGTGCAGGTGGGGCAGTCGGTGACGCTCAGTGCCACGGTGTCCGGTGCGGTGGCTGGTGATTCGGTCGATTTCTATGACGGTGCGACGAAGGTCGGGACCGGTGTGTTGAATGCGTCGGGTGCGGCGACGTTCGCGTGGATGCCGTCGTCGGCGGGTGCGCATTCGTTGCAGGCGAAGTTTGCGGGGACGGCGAAGGCGAAGGCGTCGGAGTCGGCGCCGCAGTCGGTTTCGGTGTCGGTGGCGACGTCGATGACGGTGTCGGCTCCGGCGTCGGCGTTGACGGGTTCTGCGGTGACGCTCACGGCGACGGTGACGCCGTCGAATGCTCAGGGTTCGGTGCAGTTCAGGGATGGGTCGACGAATATCGGTGCGCCGGTGGTGGTGTCGAACGGTACGGCGACGTTGCAGCACACGTTCGACACGGCCGGCAACCACGACATCTCCGCAGCGTTCACGTCCGGCGCCGGGTTCGGGGAATCGACATCGGCGCCGCAGCCGGTGACGGTCACCGCTCCCGACGTCCAGACGAGCACCACGCTGCAGGTTCCGCCCACCGCGGAGACCGGAACCGCCGTCACGTTGACAGCGGACATCGATCCGGCCGACGCGGCGGGCACGGTCCAGTTCACGGACGGCGGCAGCAACATCGGATCTCCGGTCACCGTGTCGGGTGGCAAGGCCGAGCTCAGCCACACCTTCACCTCCGCAGGTAACCACAGCGTTTCTGCGGTCTTCACCGGGAGCACCGGGTTCCTCGGATCGACCGCAACGGCGAAGAACGTGATCGCGACCAACCCGCCCGCGGCGGACGTGGAGACCACCACGGCGCTGACCGTCCAGCCGACCGCGCAGACGGGTGCGGCTGTGGCGCTGTCCGTGGCCGTGACGCCTGCCAACGCGTCGGGCACCGTGCAGTTCAAGGACAACGGCAACAACATCGGAAATCCGGTCGCCGTGAACGGCGGTGCCGCCGGCCTCCAGCACACGTTCACGACTTCGGGATCACACTCGATCACAGCAGTGTTCACCGCGGGCGCCGGCTTCATCGGATCGACGTCGACCGCGCACACGGTGCAGGTCTCGGATCCGGATCCGACCGATCCGGCGACCACCACTGAGGTGACCGTTCCGGGAACTGCAACCGTGGGTCGGACCGCGAGCCTCTCGGCTCGCGTGACCGGTGCCGATCAGCTGAGCGGAACCGTCCAGTTCTACGACGGGACAACTCCTCTCGGCGCGGGTGTGTCGGTGAACAACGGCGTGGCGGTCCTCGAGTACGCCTTCACCACCCCTGGCGCACACGTGATCACCGCGGTGTACTCCGGCGGATCCGGCTCGCAGGCATCGACGTCCGCGCCCCAGACGGTGCAGGTCGCCGCATCCGGTGGCGGCGACGGTGGCGGGACCGGTTCGCTCGGTTCCCTGGGCGGTGGACGATCACCGTTCGGTTCCTGACCTGACAACGCGAGGCTTCGCTCCGAGTGGGCAGGGCCTCGCGTGGTCCGGAAGCGGACCGACCCAGTCGTACAACAAGATCGAAACCTTCTGCGCTCGGTGTCGGGCCGGCGTGGGGGAGTGGTAGTCAAAACGCGATCACATGAGCGGTCGGGATTTCGAGATCCCTCGGGGCCGCACAGTGCTCTGAAGGGAGAACGGAAATGGCCCGATCGAGAAAACGGATGGCCGTGGCGGCGGGGGCTGCCGCCGCGGTGGCTGCGGGGTTTGTGGTGACGGTGGGTGCCGGTGTGTCCGGTGCGGCACCGGGGTCCGTCACGTGGGATGACGGGAGTGAGCGGATCACGCGGACGGTGAGTAATACGACGCCGAACGAGGGTGATCAGGTTACGGTGTCGACGCAGTTCGACCGTACCGGTGGTGTGGTGGAGTACATCCAGGCGATCAAGGACATTCATCCTCCGTGCATGACGTATGTGGCGGGTTCGGCTCGGTTGTCGGGGAGTTCGATCACTCCGGAGGTGCAGTCGGATTACACCCGTGTGACGGGTAGTTGGGCGTTGTACCCGCATATCGAGCCGAATTTGCAGACTTACGATGTGACGTATCGGGTGGGTGCGGATTGTGCGCGTGAGACGCCGTTGATGACGACGGTGCACTACAGCGGTTCGTTGGGTTCGGGGACGTATGCGGACAAGGGTCCGACGGTCACGGTCGCGAAGAACGCGACGTCGACGTCGTTGGCTGCGGTGTCGGGTGTGCAGGTGGGGCAGTCGGTGACGCTCAGTGCCACGGTGTCCGGTGCGGTGGCGGGTGATTCGGTCGATTTCTATGACGGTGCGACGAAGGTCGGGACCGGTGTGTTGAATGCGTCGGGTGCGGCGACGTTCGCGTGGATGCCGTCGTCGGCGGGTGCGCATTCGTTGCAGGCGAAGTTTGCGGGGACGGCGAAGGCGAAGGCGTCGGAGTCGGCGCCGCAGTCGGTTTCGGTGTCGGTGGCGACGTCGATGACGGTTTCGGCTCCGGCGTCGGCGTTGACGGGTTCTGCGGTGACGCTCACGGCGACGGTGACGCCGTCGAATGCTCAGGGTTCGGTGCAGTTCAGGGATGGGTCGACGAATATCGGTGCGCCGGTGGTGGTGTCGAACGGTACGGCGACGTTGCAGCACACGTTCGACACGGCCGGCAACCACA
>NZ_QQAT01000028.1:0-30887 GCF_003350365.1 Rhodococcus sp. AG1013 | reverse complement strand
CAGTTCAGGGATGGGTCGACGAATATCGGTGCGCCGGTGGTGGTGTCGAACGGTACGGCGACGTTGCAGCACACGTTCGACACGGCCGGCAACCACAGCATCGCGGCGGACTTCATCGCCGGATCCGGGTTCGTGAATTCGTCGGCACCCGCGCAGGTGGTGTCGGTGAGCATCCCGGACACCACGACCACGACGACCGTGACCGCGCCGGGCGCGGCGCAGACCGGGCAGCAGGTGACGCTGTCGGCAGACGTCGCTCCGAACCCCGGTGGCGGAACGGTGCAGTTCAAGGACAACGGCAACAACATCGGATCACCGGTCACGGTCGCGAACGGCGCTGCCGAACTGCAGCACACGTTCGACGCGGCGGGTCAGCACAGCATCACGGCGGTGTTCTCCGGCTCCGCAGGATTCACCGGATCGACCTCCGCGGCGCAGACGGTGGCCGTCAGCGTCCCGGATGCGGCGACCACCACGACGCTCACCGTCCCGTCCACGGCGGACACCGGTGCCCAGGTGACGCTGTCGGCGGACGTCGCACCGAATCCCGGTGGCGGCACCGTGCAGTTCAAGGACAACGGCGCGGACATCGGTGCGCCGGTTGCGGTGTCGAACGGTAAGGCCGACCTGTCGTACACCTTCTCGGAGGCGGGTCAGCACAGCATCACGGCCGTCTTCTCCGGCGCTCCCGGATTCGTCGGATCGACGTCGCAGGCACAGTCGGTGGCGGTCAGCGTGCCGAACGTCGCGACCACCACGACGCTCACCGCACCGGCCACGGCGCAGACCGGGCAGCAGGTGACTCTCACTGCCGATCTGGATCCGGCGAACGCCTCGGGTTCGGTGCAGTTCAAGGACGGCAACGTCAACATCGGTAACGCAGTGGCGGTCTCGAACGGCAAGGCCACCACGCAGACGCCGTTCACGACGGCCGGTCAGCACAGCATCACCGCGGTCTTCACCGGCAACACGGGCTTCAAGAACTCGACGTCGGCGGTTCGGGTCGTGACGGTGAGCACCGCGCTGGTACAGACGTCGCTGGAGCTGTCGGTGCCGTCCGCGGCGCAGACGGGCACGTCGGTGACCCTGACCGCCACCACGACCCCGGCCGACGCGTCGGGCACCGTGCAGTTCACCGAGAACGGCGTCGCCATCGGCGGCCCCGTCACCGTGGCGAACGGTGTCGCGAAGCTCGAGCACGCCTTCACCGCGGCCGGTGACCGCACCGTCGGCGCGACGTTCACGGGTGCATCCGGTTTCACCAACTCGAACGGAGCCTCGCAGACGGTCCAGGTGTCGGTGCCGACCCCGGACGACACGGTCACCACGACCACTGTGACCGTCCCGGCGACGGCCACGGTCGGCAGCCCCGTGACGTTGTCGGCCACCGTGGCAGGCGGCACGAATCTGCCCGGCACGGTCCAGTTCTACGACGGTGACCTCCCGATCGGTGACCATGTCGCCCTCGTCGACGGCGTCGCGAATCTGGAGCACACCTTCACCACCGACGGCGCGCACCGCATCACCGCGCGCTACTCGGGCGGACAGGGGGTCAAGGCGTCGGCCTCCGCCGAGCAGTCGGTTCAGGTCACCGCGGCGGACAACGGCGGCACCGGCAGTGCCGGTTCGCTCGGCACCATCTTCGGGTCGCTCGGCGGCGCCGGACGCTCGGGATTCGGGTCCTGAGGGTCCTGATCTCCTGAGCTGCTGAACACGGTCCCCCGCCCTCACCGGAGGCGGGGGACCGTGTCGTCTGTGGGAACGGATGTGTCCGTGGCCACCACCCGACGACTACGCTGCTCGGTGTGGAACCCTTCTACCGAACGATCATCGGCGTTGCTCGTGTCGTATTCGCAGGCCAGGGACTGAAGTTCACCGTGACCGGCGAGGAGCACGTTCCCGCGCGCGGTGGGGCGGTGGTCGCCATCAACCACACCGGGTACATGGACTTCACCTACGCCGGCCTGCCCGCCCGCGCCGTGAAGCGGTACATCCGGTTCATGGCGAAGAACGACGTCTTCGTCAACAAGATCTCCGGCCCGCTGATGCGGGCGATGAAGCACATCCCCGTCGATCGGTCCGCCGGCTCCGACTCGTACCGCGCGGCGGTACAGGCCCTGCGTGACGGTGAACTGGTGGGTGTCTTCCCCGAGGCGACGATCAGCCGCAGCTTCGAACTCAAGGACTTCAAGTCCGGCGCCGCCCGGATGGCGCTCGAATCGGGCACTCCGGTGATCCCGATGGTGATCTGGGGTTCGCAGCGCGTGTGGACCAAGGGGTTCCCCAAGCGTCTCGGACGAACGAACACCCCCATCTCCATCGCGGTCGGCGAACCGATCGCGCCGTTCGAACCCGCGTCCGAGATGACGGCACTGCTGCACACCCGCATGGAGGAGTTGCTCCGCGGGGTGCAAGCGAACTACGACCATCCGGCGGGCGAGTACTGGGTTCCCGCGCGGCTCGGCGGCGGGGCACCGACGCTCGAGGAAGCCAACAAGATGGACGCCGACGAGGCCGAGGCCAAGGCGGCCGCACGCCGCAACAAGGAGACCGGGGCAAGCTAGCGGCCGGGGCCCGTCCACGCGGGTGGTGAGATTGCGCTCACCGATCGCAACCCAGGGGCGGGAAGTCGCCCGAACGGGGCAGAATGGCCCGGTGCACCCCGAACTCCCCAGCCTGGTCGCCAGTGATGTCGACGGCACCCTGATCAACGATGACGAACGCGTCACCGCCCGCACCCGGGCGGCGGTGCAGGCGGTGGTCGAGTCCGGCACGCCGTTCGTCCTCGCGACGGGCCGCCCGCCGCGCTGGCTCGGCCCGGTGGTCGACGGTCTGGGCTTCGCGCCGCTCTCGGTGTGCGCGAACGGCGCGGTGCTCTACGACGCGGAAGCCGACCGGGTCATCTCCGCTGCGACGCTGTCGCTCGAGACCCTCGCGTGGCTGGCGGACCTGGTGGAGTGGGAGCTACCGGGCGCCGGCCTGGCGGCCGAACGGATCGGTGCAAGCGCACACGACACCGCGACCGCACAGTTCGTGAGCGCCCCCGGTTACGAGCACGCTTGGCTCAATCCCGGCCACACGGAGATGGCGCCCGAGGACCTGCTGTCCGCGCCCGCGGTCAAGATGCTGATCCGTGTTCCCGGCGCGAGCAGCGCCGACATGGCGGCGAAGCTGCGCCCACTGGTGGGGGAGCGGGCCGACCTGACGTATTCGACCAACAACGGTCTGATCGAGGTGTCGGCGCCGGGCGTGACCAAGGCGTCCGGGCTGCAGCTGATGGCGCAGCGGCTCGAGGTGCCCGAGTCGGGCATCGTCGCGTTCGGGGACATGCCCAACGACATCCCGATGCTGGCGATGGCCGGTCACGGTGTCGCCGTGGACAACGCGCACCCGGAGGCGAAGGCGGCCGCCGACGAGGTCACCGCCACCAACTCCGACGACGGCGTGGCCCGGGTCCTCGAACGCATCTGGGCGGACTGAACCGAGAACAACCCCTGCCCCCACCACGTAGTTCGGCTGTGGGGCATTCCGGTCCTGTGTGAACCATGTTGTGGTGCAACGACTGTGCCGAGGCCGGTGTCGGTCGGAGGCGATCAGCCCGGTGGAACCACGAACCTGTGAAACGAATCGGTCGTCGGAAACGAAACGGTCGGCACCGGATTCGGGAAGACGAGGTCGGCCTGCGTCGGGCTACCCTGGTTTGGCAGTTGAATCGCAGGTGACTTCATGGTCGAGAACGATCCCTTCAGAACACAGCGGAACGTGGAGTCGGCCCCAGCCGCGGAGTTGAGCGCGGTTGGGTTCGACAGTGCTGTCGAGATCGGGCGGGGTGGGTTCGGGATCGTCTACCGCTGCACCCAGGTAGGTCTCGACCGGACGGTCGCGGTGAAGATGTTCGCGGCCGAACCGGACGCGGAGAATCTGCCGCGATTCCTGCGCGAGCAACGCGCGATGGGGCAGCTCACCGGACACCCGCACATCGTGGGGATACTGCAGGTCGGCCAGACGGAATCGGGGCGACCGTTCCTGGTGATGCAGTACCACCAGCAGGGATCCCTGGACGCCCGGATTCGCAAAAGCGGCCCCCTCCCGGTGCAGGAGGTGCTGCGGCTCGGGGTGAACTTGGCCGGGGCGCTCGAGACAGCGCACCGGCTCGGCATCGTGCACCGCGACATCAAGCCGGCGAACATCCTGTTCACCGACTACGGTGAGCCGGCCTTGGCCGACTTCGGTCTCGCCCACATCTCGGGCGGCTTCCAGACTGCCACCGGCATCGTCGCCGGCTCGCCCGCCTTCACCGCCCCCGAGGTGCTCGGCGGCCAACCCCCCACGCCTGCCGCCGACGTGTACGGGCTCGGCGCGACCCTGTTCTGCGCGCTCACCGGCCATGCCGCGTTCGAGCGCTACGACGGTGAGCGACTGGTCGCACAGTTCTTGCGTATCACCACCCAACACGTACCGGACCTGCGCGAGAGTGGGATCGACGCCGACGTCAGTGCGGCCATCGAGGCGGCGATGGCGCGAGACCCCCTCCAGCGCCCCACCCCGGAGGCGTTGCGCGAGCAGCTCAGCCGACTCGAGCGTGGCGACGGCCCGTCCGTCGCGGACACTGCGCCAGAGGCCGACCCGGTTTTCGAACGGCAGACCGCACCGTCGGCCGGCACCGACATCGCGGCGGCAGATGCGCGGAAGAACCGGGCACGCCGGGGAAATCTCCCGACGGAACTGACGAGTTTCGTCGGGCGCCGCACCGAACTGTCGCAGGTGCGAGATTCCCTGTCGGCAGCTCGTCTGGTGACGCTGACCGGCATCGGCGGGGTCGGCAAGACCCGGCTCGCGCTGCGGGCTGCCGCGGCCGCACAGCGGGCAGTTCCCGACGGCGTGTGGCTGGTCGAACTCGGCGAGCTGCGCGACCCCGCGCTGGTGATCGAGCAGATCGCCACCTCCTTGGGAGTACGCGACCAGTCGGCCAGACCTGTGCGTGAGGTTCTCGTCGATGTCCTGGCCCCGCGCACCACGCTCCTGGTGCTCGACAACTGCGAGCAGGTGATCGCGGCCGTCGCCGACGTGGCACAGACACTGCTGACGAGATGCCCGAAGCTGCGCATCCTCGCCACCAGCCGAGAAGCACTCGGCATCGGCGGCGAATCGGTGATCAGGGTGTCCCCGTTGACGACTCCCGAACCGGACGACACTCTCTCCCGGCGGAACGTGTCCCGCTTCGACGCCATGACGCTGTTCGCCGAACGCGCCTCCTCCGCCGTACCGGGCTTCGAACTCACCGACGAGAACAGGGGCGTCGTCGCCGCGATCTGTGCTCGCCTGGACGGGCTGCCGTTGGCGATCGAGCTTGCGGCGCCGCGGATTCGGACGCTCTCGCCCGAGCAGATCCTGCAGCGGCTGACCGACCGGTACACCTTGCTGACCCGTGGCAGCCGGAGCGCCCCGACCAGGCAGCAGACGCTGCGCGGGGCCATCGGCTGGAGCTACGACCTGTGCACCTCCGCCGAACAACAGCTGTGGGGTCGGCTGTCGGTGTTTGCCGGCAGCGTCGACCTCGGTGCGGCCGAGTACGTGTGCGGCGGCGACGGGGCGCCGGACAATCCCCTCGACACGATGACCGCGTTGGTGGACAAGTCGATCCTGATCTGCGAGGGATCGAACGGCGAGGTCCGCTTCCGGATGCTCGACACGATCCGTGACTACGGTCGGGACGCGATCACGCACGCCGACCGGTACCAGGATCTGCGCCGCAGGCACCGCGAGTGGTACCAGCGGCTGACGCTGGCCGCCGAAGCCGAGTGGATCGGTCCCCGTCAGCTCGACTGGATCACCCGGCTGGAGCGGGAACTGCCGAACCTGCGCGAAGCCCTCGAGTTCGGCCTCTCCGAGCGCGACGGCAGCGCACTCCAGATCGCTGCGGCCCTCTACGAATTCTGGCGCTCCCGGGGACTGGTCAGCGAGGGCCGACGCTGGCTCGATCGCACCTTGGCCCAGCCCCGCCGCGTCTCGACCGTCGAACGCGCCAAGGCGATCTTCGCCGCGTCCGAGTTCGCTGCGATCCAAGGTGACCTGGCAGCGGCCGACACCTGGGTCGCGGAAGCTCATGCCCTCGAGGTGCCGGGAGCCGGAGTCGACCCCCTGACGCACGCCTTCGTCGCCGCCGCCGAGGGGTTCGTCGCTGTCGCCGGCGGGGATCTGAACCGCGCACGGGAGTGCCTCGAAGAGGCCACCGAGGTACCCGAAGTACCGGACGACCTCCCGCCACGGATCTATGCGCTCCTGCTGCTCGGATGGGTTTACCAAATGAGCGGTCAGACCGCTCGAGCTCTTGCCAATCACGAGAAGGTGCTGGCCATCACGGAATCTCACGGCGAGTCGGTGTACAGGTCGTACGCGCTGGCGGCCATGGGAATCGCCCTATGGCGGCACGGAGACAGCGATTACGCGCTACAACAACTCGAAAAGGCACTTCTGCTTACTCGACCGGTGGACAATCTGATTACGACATCGACGTGTCTGCAGGCACTGGCGTGGATTACCGCCGAGCGCAACGACTCTCGGCGGGCCGCTGTCATGATGGGAGCCGCCGCCGAACTGCGGCATACCGTGGGCAGCCCGCCAATTCTGTTTCCCAGTCTGCTCCCCTACGAGGAACAGTCCGAGCGGAAAGCCCGTCGCGCACTCGGTGCGCGAGCATTCGAAACCGCCTACCGCGAGGGTCGCTCGTTGGACTTGGAGGCCGCGATCGCCTTCGCCCTCGGCGAGCGCTCCGACGACAGGACCGCCGCCGCCCGTGCCCCGACCGACCTGACCAAGCGCGAACAACAGGTCGCCGAGCTGGTCGCCGAGGGCCTGACGAACAAGGCGATCGCAGCCCGACTCGTACTTTCGCAACGAACGGTGGACGGGCACGTCGAGCATGTCCTGACGAAACTGGGGTTCACTTCGCGGGCGCAGATCGCGGCTTGGGTCGTCGAACAGGAACATGCGTCGGGTATGTGAGAGCAAACCGGATCGTCGAACACGAAGTGCTTGCCACGACCTCGGTCGTGGCAAGCACTTCGTGTTCGGTTCGCGTGTCGCGACAACGCCTGGAATCCGCCGACTGTGTGGAAGCGGAAGCGCTTTCGTTGTCGCGAGCGGTGATCAGTTGATCTGGACCGGGGCCTCGGAGACCGTGCCCGCCGGTGCTGCTGCGGCCGGGGCCGCCGCCGGTGCCGCTGCGGGCGAGTTCAGGATCGTCGTGACCTGCTTGGTGGTCTCGTCGAAGATCATCGATCCACGCTCGAAATCGCTGCGGAAGCCGTTGGCCACCCGGTACTCGTCGCTGATCGGCAGACCGATGTCGCTCAGTGCGCCGCCGGACGCCTGCCACGACTTGAAGATCTCGCCGAGCATCGTGACCACCCCGCCCTGCGGTGAGGTGAAGATGGCGCCGTTCTGGAAGAACGCGTACAGCTGTCCGGTCGCGGTGGTCAGCAGTCCGGTGATGGCGTCGCCCAGCATGCTGCGGTTGCCGCCCATGGCCAGCCATTGCTGTGCGATCGGGTTGGAGTCGGCGATCGACAGGATCCCGTTGACGACGGCCGGAATGTGCTGCGCCAGGTCGAGCGAGTTCCCGCCGTTGTTCCCGCCGTTGTTGTTGCCGCCGTTGTTGCCCGAGCTCGGGTTCGTGGGCGGCGGGCCGCCGACTCCGCCGCCGTAGTTGGCTGCGGCGATGTCACGGATCTGGTTCATCTGGTTGTAGGCGGCGTCACCCGGGCACTCGGTGTAGCCGACGTCGCGGTGCGCGAAGATGATCGGCAGATTCACGGCCGTGCCCAGCGGGTACTTCGTGAACGAGGTGCCCTCGGAGTACATGGTCGTGAAGCCCTTGGGGTTCAGGTTCGCGAGCTTGAGCCGCCAGCCGAGGTACTTGCCCACCGACTCGATCGTCGCGGCCGGTGCGGGGGTGTTGACGAAGTTGCCCATCATGGCGATACCGACGGTGTTCTCGTTGAAGCCACCGGCGTGCGCACCCTGGACGGGGCGGTCGAGGCCACCGAAACGTCCCTCGAAGATCTGGCCGAAGCGGTCGACGAGCACGTTGTAGCCGACGTCGCACCAGCCCAGCGTCTGCGCGTGGTAGGCGTAGATGCCGCGCACGATGCCCGCCGACTGGTCCTTCGTGTAGTTGTTGTTCTCGGCCGTGTGGTGCACGGTCGCGCCGCCGGTGGAGTCGTCGTAGGTCGGGTTCTGGCAGCGGATGCCCTCGTCGGCGCCCCACGCCTTGCGTGAGATCACGTTGATGCCGTTCACCGACGTCGGCGTCGCGATGTCGGAGAGGTTCGAATCCTGCGGTCCGCTACCGGGATTGATGAGGACGGCGGCGATGTCGTTCGCGTTGACGGTGGCCGCGTGGAGCGGCTTGGACACCGCTGCCGGGACGTAGCCCAGCGGCTGCTGCGTCTCGGCCGTTGCGTCCGGGGCCGGGGACTCGGCGGGTGCTTCCGCGGGGGCCCCTGCGGCCGGCGCTGCCTGCTCGCCGGTTCCAGCGGTGCCGGCGGCGGCACCGTCCTTGGGCGACACGAGAATCTGGACCGCATTGGTCTCGCCGACGAACACGGGATCGGTGCCCTGCTTGCCGGACTGCGATGCCATGTCGGAGCTGCCGCTCTCGATCACGTCGGGGGTGAACCACTCACCCCACGACCCGTCGGCGAGCTTCGCGCGGAGCTTCGTGACCGTCGACTCGAGGTCCGGCGCGGTGAGCGCGACCATCGAGAACGGCTCGTCCCGGGTGATCTCCTTGACCGTGGCACCGAGCTGATCGGCCGGGACCGTCGTCGTCTCGGGCGCCGGTGCCGGTGTGGGAGCGGCAATGTCGCCCGGCGCGTCCGGCGTGGTCAGTGACGGCAGGTCGAGCGAACCGCCACCCGGAAGCGGGATCTGGGTCGGCAACGGTAGGTCACGCAGGTGGATGTCCGGGAGATCGAGCCCGGTGAGTTCCTTGAGCGGGATCACGATGTCCGGAACCGAGGCCAGGACGACCTCCGCGATCTGAGTCTCGATCGTCGGGTAGGAATCACTGGCGGAGCGGACATCGGACTGGTCGCTGTTCAGGGCCTGCACCGCGAACGGCGTGGCGACTGCCACCGCGGCGACTGCGGCCAGAACGATCGAGTTCTTCGGTCGACGGTGCGGCAAGGCGAATTCTCCTCGTGGTAGTGCGCGGGGTGTCTTCGTGCGCTGCGAGCGACCTCTCGGCCGGACCGATCCCGGTGGGGTCGGGGTTCGGACTGAATCCTGGGGGCTGCCCCGGGAGGAAGTCCACAGATCATCCGAGGATGTCTGCAACTTGTGATGCAGATGTTACTGATGTGATTGGTGTTACCTCAGTGGTAGCTGTTGCCAACACCAGTCACAGTTGCCACACTAGTCGCAACATCCATAACGCTCAACCTTAGCTTGAGCCTTTTGGGAGTGTGCAGGTCGGGCGGCTGCCTCGCTCCAGATCCACGGCAGCTGCGTCGTCGGCACGACCGTTTCCGGACCTCGCGCGATGTTCCGGACCCTTCACCGATGAGGAGCGCAGTATGGCGACCCCCCGTCTCCGCAGAGTCACGAATCGCGGTGTCCGTATCCGCCGACGATCCGTGACCGGCCCCTCCTGGTCCCTGGCCCGACTGACAGCATTCGGGCTGGCCCCGGCCCTCGCGGTGGGAGCCGTGGTGGGACTCGCCGCATTCGAGCGTGACTCCGAACCCGCGATCGCGCCGGTGGTTGCCGCCGAGACATCCATCACGCTCAACGGTCACGGCTACGGACACGGCCGCGGGATGGGCCAGTACGGCGCCTACGGCTACGCCAAGAATCAGGGTTGGTCAGCGGAGCGGATCGTGGGCCATTACTACGGCAACACCACCCTCGGCCGAGTCGACGACCCGTGGGTGGCCGTGCGACTGCTCGGCCGCGACGACAAGCGCCTCGACGTCTACTCGCAGGCCGGACTCAACGTCGCGGGTCGCTACTTCGGGCCCAATTCCTCCGCGCACCTCACCCCGACGCCGGGTGGCGCCGATGTCACCGTCACCGAGGGGTGCACCGGCCGCGAGATCTGGCGGGGCTCCACCAACCATCCGTGGGTCGACCCGGTGAACCTCGGCGGGAACCGTCCGGCCAACGAACACCTGCGACTGTGCGACGGCAACGTGCCGTATCGCGGCGCGATGAACGCCACGCGCGACGGCAACGGCGCCTGGCGGACCGTGAACCGGGTACTGATGGAGGACTATCTCTACGGTGTGGTGCCGGCCGAATCGGTCCCGTCGTGGGCCGACTCCGGCGGGCGGGAGGCGCTGCGCGCCCAGGCCATCGCGGCGCGTTCGTACGCCGCGGCCGAGCGCCGCTACGGGTACGCGCAGACCTGCGACACCCAGTCCTGCCAGGTGTATCGCGGGTCGTCCAACGAGGACCGCCGGACCACCGACGCGGTGAACTCCACCGCCGGCACCGTGCTCAAGCGCGGTAACCAGACCATGGCCGCCGAGTTCTCGTCCTCGTCCGGTGGATTCACCGCCGGCGGTGTCTTCCCGGCCGTCCCCGACGACGGCGACGTCATGTCGCCGAACCGCAACTGGACGCAGACCGTCACGGCCGGGGCCATCGCGAACGCGTTCGGGGTCGGCGAACTGTTCTCGTTCGAGGTGATCGGCCGCAACGGGCTGGGTGCCGACGGCGGCCGCGTGACCCGGGTGCGGGTCGCCGGCTCGACCCGCACCGTCGAGGCGACCGGCGACGAAGCCCGGTGGAAGCTCGGGCTCAAGTCGGACTGGTTCACCGTGGGCGGCGGTGGAGCACCGGGGCCGATCCCGGGACTGCCGATCCCGTTGCCGCCGGGTTCGCTCGAGTCGATCCCACTGCCGCCGCTGCCGGAGATCACGCCGGGCTCGCTCGAGTCGCTCCCGCTGCCCCCGCTTCCGCCGCTGCCCCCGCTCCCGCCCCTGCCGGGCTCGAGCGGACCACTGCCGATCGCCGAGCCTGTCGATGTCGCGGCCGTCGCCGACGTCGCGGATCCCGAGTCGCTGATCGACGCCAAGTACCGCGACCTCGGGGGACCGGCGGGCAGTCTCGGTGAACCCACCGGCCCGGAGCTGATGCTGCCCGACGAGTCGGGCAAGTTCCGTGCCTACACCGGCGGCACCATCGTATGGACGCCGACGCTGGGTGCGCAGGTCGTCGACTCGAGCGTCGTCCTGCAGCAGGTGCTTCAGGGCAGCGGTGAGATCGAGCCGGGAAGCGCTACCGGATAGAAGGAGGACGCCGACAGCCGGCGCCTAAGGGAATCGGGCAGGAACTCCAGGAGAATCAGCAACTCTCCGTGGATCCTGCCCGATTTCTGTTTTCCGCTCGACCTTGACGTCGCGTCAACCTGCACGCTGGAAGGACCGACGAAGATCGAGGTCGAGGAGGTGCGACGTGAACCGACCCGGAGAGTGGTCCATCCAGCAGTTGGCGCGGATCACCGGAACCACGAGCCGGACGTTGCGGCACTACGGCAGCCTGGGCCTGCTCGAGCCGAGCCGCATCGGGGCCAACGGGTACCGCTTCTACGACCAGGCCGCGCTCGTGCGGCTGCAGCGGATCCTGCTGCTGCGTGAACTGGGGCTGGGGCTGGCCGCGATCGCCGACGTGCTCGGCGGCGAGACCGACGCCGTCACGGCACTGGGCACCCACCTCGACCTGCTCGAGCAGGAACAGGCTCGACTGCAACGTCAGATCGCGTCGGTGCGCACGACCCTGGACAAGACGAGGAGAGGTGAGCCACTGATGGCCGAGGAGATGTTCGACGGATTCGATCACACCCGATACAAGGACGAGGTGATCGAGCGGTGGGGAGAGCAGGCGTACCGGAGCAGCGACGCCTGGTGGCGCGCGCTGCCGGACGCGGACAAGAACAGCTTCCAGCAGGAGCAACTCGACATAGCCGCCGACGAGTTCGCGGGCCTGGCCCAGATGTATGTGGCTGACCCCCGGTTCGCGGCGAACTACGACCGGCACGGCGAGGGGACCGCGTCATTCGTCAGCGACGCGATGCTCGCGTTCGCGCTCGACCTGTAGGCGCTGCGCGCCCGTGGGCCTTTTCGGTGGTTCGCGCCACCGGAAAGGCGCACAGGCGGCGGAGTCGCCTACCCTGTTTTCCGTGACTGCCCAAAACGCGCCCGCACCGTCCGTAGGTCAGTACGACCTGATCGTCGTCGGATCCGGATTCTTCGGTCTGACGATCGCCGAGAGGGCTGCGACGCAGCTAGGCAAGCGCGTGCTCGTCGTCGAGCGCCGCCACCACCTCGGCGGCAACGCGTACTCGGAGGCCGATCCCGAAACCGGGATCGAGATCCACAAGTACGGCGCGCACCTGTTCCACACGTCGAACAAGCGGGTCTGGGACTACGTCACCCAGTTCACCGAGTTCACCGGCTACCAGCACCGCGTCTTCGCGATGCACAAGGGCCAGGCCTACCAGTTCCCGATGGGCCTCGGGCTGGTGTCGCAGTTCTTCGGCCGCTACTTCTCGCCGGCCGAGGCGCGTGCGCTCATCGCCGAGCAGGCCGCCGAGTTCGACAGCAAGGACGCGAAGAACTTCGAGGAGAAGGCGATCAGCCTCATCGGTCGCCCGCTGTACGAGGCGTTCATGAAGGCGTACACCGCCAAGCAGTGGCAGACCGACCCGAAGAACCTCCCAGCCGGCAACATCACCCGCCTGCCGGTGCGGTACACGTTCGACAACCGCTATTTCAACGACACCTACGAGGGTCTGCCGGTCGACGGCTACACCGCGTGGCTCGAGAACATGGCGAAGGACCCCAAGATCGAGGTCCGGCTGAACACGGACTGGTTCGACGTCCGCGACGACCTGCGCGCCGCCAACCCCGACGCCCCCGTCGTGTACACCGGCCCGCTGGACCTGTACTTCGACTACTCCGAGGGCGAGCTGGGCTGGCGCACCCTCGACTTCGAGACCGAGGTGCTGAGCGACTGCGGTGACTTCCAGGGCACCCCGGTCATGAACTACAACGACGCCGACGTGCCGTTCACCCGCATCCACGAGTTCCGCCACTTCCACCCGGAACGGGACTACCCCAAGGACAAGACGGTCATCATGCGCGAGTTCTCGCGCTTCGCGGAGAGCGGCGACGAGCCGTACTACCCGATCAACACCCCCGAGGACCGCGCGAAGCTCGAGGCCTACCGCGACCGCGCGAAGTCCGAGACGGCCAACGCGAAGGTCCTGTTCGGCGGGCGCCTCGGTACCTACCAGTACCTGGACATGCACATGGCGATCGCGAGCGCGCTGTCGATGTTCGACAACACGCTGCGTCCGCACCTCGAGTCCGGTGAGCCGCTGGCCGGAGACCAGGCGTGAGCGCGCTGCTGCAGCGGGTCCTGCTCCCGCGCGCCGGTGAACCGCTCGACGTCCGCAGCCTCTACACCGAGGAATCCGAGACCAACGCGCGCCGCGCGCACGCCACGTCGCGCACGTCGGTCTCGATCGGTGCCGAGTCCGAGGTGTCGTTCTGCAGCTACTTCAACGCGTTCCCCGCGAGCTACTGGCGGCGGTGGACCGTCCTCGAATCCGTCGTGCTGCGGCTCGAACTGTCCGGGCACTGCCGGGTCGACGTCTACCGATCGAAGGCGGACGGGTCCCGAATCCACGTGGAGGGCAAGGAGTTCCGCGAAGGAGTTCTCGAGTTCGACATCGATCTCGGCCCGTTCGAGGACGGCGGCTGGATCTGGTTCGACATCACCACCGACGCCGAGGTGGAACTGCGCAGCGCCGGTTGGTACGCGCCGGTCGACGCCCCGGGTGAGGGCCGCGTCGCGGTGGGAATCCCCACCTTCAACCGCCCCACCGACGCGGTCAAGGCGCTCACAGCGCTGGCGTCCGATCCCCTCGTTCTCGAAGTGATCGACGCCGTGATCATGCCCGACCAGGGCACCCGCAAGGTGCGCGACGAGCCGGGCTTCGCCGAGGCCGCCGCCATCCTCGGCGACAAGCTCACGATTCACGACCAGGGCAACCTCGGTGGCTCCGGCGGCTACAGCCGCATCATGTACGAGGCCCTGAAGAACACCGACAGCCCGTACATCCTGTTCATGGACGACGACATCGAAATCGAGCCGGACTCGGTCCTGCGCGCGCTCGCGATGTCGCGGTTCGCCAAGAGCCCCATGCTCGTCGGCGGCCAGATGCTCAACCTGCAGGAACGAAGCCACCTGCACACGATGGGCGAGGTGATCGACCGCTCCGTCACGATGTGGACGGGTGCGCCGAACGCCGAGTACGACCACGATTTCTCCCAGTACCCGCTGAGCGACCGCGAGAACTCGAAGAACCTGCACCGGCGCATCGACGTCGACGGCAACGGCTGGTGGATGTGCATGATCCCCCGCGTCTGCGCCGAGGAGATCGGTCTCCCGATGCCGCTGTTCATCAAGTGGGACGACTGGGAGTACGCGCTGCGCGCCCAGCGTGCCGGCTACCCGACGGCCACGGTGCCCGGTATCGCGATCTGGCACATGGCGTGGAGCGACAAGGACGACGCCATCGACTGGCAGGCGTACTTCCACCTGAGGAATCGCCTCGTCGTCGCGGCGCTGCACATGCCCGACAGCATCAACGGGCTGGTGCTGCACACGGTCAAGGCCACCGCCAAGCACCTGCTGTGCCTCGAGTACTCCACGGTCGCGATCCAGAACCTCGCGATCCAGGACTTCCTCGCCGGGCCCGAGCACGTCGCCGACCTGCTGCCCACCGCGCTGGGCACCGTCCACGCGCTGCGCAAGGAATACCCCGACGCCGTGGTGCTGCCGTCCTCGACGAGCCTGCCGCTCCCGTCCCGCGAGGACGTGGGCAACGTCAGCCTCCCGACCAACAAGGTGGCCATCGCCACCCGCCTGGTCAAGGGTCTGGTGCACAACGTCAAGAAGTCCAAGCCCGAGCACCTCGAGCAGCCGCAGCTGAACGTGCCGACGCTCGACGCTCGCTGGTTCCTGCTGTCGCAGGTGGACGGTGTCACCGTCACCACCGCCGACGGTCGCGGCGTCGTCTACCGCAAGCGCGACCCCAAGGTCGCGGCGCGGCTGCTCAAGGAATCGCTGCGTCTGCGGCGCGAGCTCGCCGAGCGGTTCCCGGAACTCGCGCGCGAGTACCAGGCCGCCGCGCCGGAGCTGACCAGCAAGGAGAGGTGGGAACGTGTCTTCGGCATCTGAGGTCCGGATCCTGCAGACCGTGCAGGCCACGATCGGGTCCAGGCCCCAGGTGATCCGCGCGGCGCGCGGGCTGTCGCACTTCGGTGAACACGCGCTCGGCTGGGTGGCCGTCGCCGGTGTCGGTGCGGCACTGGACAAGCCGCGACGTCGGCGCTGGGCAGGCGTCGCGGTCGGCGCGGTCGGCGCGCACGCGGCGTCGATCGTCATCAAGCGAGTCGTCCGCCGTCCCCGGCCGAACGACCCGTCCGTCCAGATCAACGTGTCGACGCCGAGCAAGTTGAGCTTCCCGTCCTCGCACGCGACATCCACCACGGCGGCGGCGGTGCTGCTCGGTCGACTCACCGGGCTACCCTTGCCTGCGGTACTGGTCCCGCCGATGCTGCTCTCGCGCCTGGTTCTCGGGGTGCACTACCCGACCGACGTGCTCGCGGGGTCGGCACTCGGCGCCGTGTCCGCAGCAGCAGTGCTGCGGGCCGAGCAGAAGTTTGGAGTGAAATGAGCGAGGAGCCGGCGGTCGTCACCGGACCCCCGAAGACGCTGGCCGGAGGCATCGTCAAGGCCGTCCGTCCGCGCCAATGGGTCAAGAACGTGCTCGTGCTGGCGGCCCCGCTGGCCGCCGGGTCCGTCACACAGGGCGACGTCCTGCTGCCGGTCGCGATCGCGTTCGTCGTGTTCTGCATGGCGGCGTCGGGCATCTATCTCGTCAACGACGCGATGGACGTCGAGGCCGATCGGGCACACCCCACCAAGCGGTTCCGGCCCATCGCGGCCGGCGTGCTGCCGGTCAACATGGCCTACGGCATGGCCGTCGTCCTGCTCGCCGGTTCGATCCTCCTGTCGTTCGTCGCGAACTGGCAGCTCGCGGTCGTCATGGCCGTGTACATCGGGATCCAGCTGGCGTACTGCTTCGGCCTCAAACACCAGGCCGTCCTCGACATCTGCATCGTCTCGTCGGGCTTCCTGCTGCGCGCGATCGCCGGTGGTGTGGCCGCCGAGATTCCGCTGTCGCAGTGGTTCCTGCTGATCATGGCGTTCGGATCGCTGTTCATGGCGGCCGGCAAGCGATACGCCGAGCTCCAGCTGGCGGAGCGCACCGGCGCGAAGATCCGCAAGTCCCTCGAGTACTACACCGGCACCTACCTGCGGTTCGTGTGGACGCTGTCGGCGACGGCTGTCGTGATCTGCTACGGGCTGTGGGCCTTCGAGCAGGATCGCGCGAACGACACCAACCTGTTCGCGATCTCGATGGTGCCCTTCACGATCGCTATCCTGCGATACGCAGTGGACGTCGACGGTGGCGAGGCGGGCGAGCCCGAAGAGATTGCGCTTGGTGACCGAGTGCTCCAGTTCCTCGCGATTGCCTGGATCGGAGTAGTAGGTGTCGCTCTCTACCTCATCTGAGCCGACACGCACCACCGACGAACCCGTAGTTGATCGGAGCCCTCAGGGCAACCGCATCAGCCGCGCCGTGTTCGTCGGTGGTGTCGTCGTCACGGCAATCCTTTTCGCCTGGGGTGCGTGGCAGCGACGGTGGATCGCCGACGACGGGCTGATCGTGCTGCGCACGGTCCGGAATCTGCTCGCCGGCAACGGTCCCGTCTTCAACGCGGGGGAGCGCGTCGAGGCCAACACCAGCACGCTGTGGACGTACGTCGTCTACGCCTTCGGCTGGATCACGCAGGCCCGGCTCGAGTACGTCGTGTTGACGATCGCCCTGGTCATGTCGGTCGGTGCGATCGTGCTGGCAATGTTCACCGCCCGGCGTCTCTACGCGCCGACCATGTCGGCATCGGGCAGCACGATGGTGCTTCTGCCCGCCGGAGTCCTCGTCTACATCGCCCTGCCCCCGGCCCGGGATTTCGCGACCTCCGGTCTGGAAACCTGCCTGGTCATCTTCTGGATCGCCCTGCTGGCGCTGCTGCTCGTGCGATGGGCGCAGGCTGCCGACCCGTCCCGCGCCTCGGTCCTCACACTGGCGTTCGTCGCCGGGCTGAGTCCGCTGGTGCGTCCCGAGATGGCGATCCTCGGCGCCCTCGCCCTCCTCATGGTTCTCCTCTCGACCGGAATGGACTGGCGCTCGAGGACCGCGGTCGTCGTCGTGGCGGGCCTGGTGCCGGTGGCCTATCAGATCTTCCGTATGGGCTACTACGGTCTGCCGTACCCGAACACGGCGGTGACGAAGGAAGCCGGCGGTTCCGAATGGAGCCAGGGCTTCACCTACCTCGGCAACCTGGTCGGGCCGTATCTGTTGTGGCTTCCACTGCTTCTGCTCGGCGTCGGTGCCGGGCTCGTCTGGTGCCTGACCCGGTCCACCCGCACCGCTGAGATCGCGGTTTCCGCGCCGTCGCGGGTACTCCGATTCCGCGGTTGGCTGCGCAGCACCCGTGGGGTCGTGGCCTTCATCCTGGTCGGCGGAGCCCTGTTGGCGGCGTACGCCATTCGCGTCGGCGGCGACTTCATGCACGGACGCACCCTGCTGCCGGCCCTCTTCTGCCTGCTGCTGCCGGTCGCCGTCGTCCCGATCCGCGTGCCGCGGGCAGGGGACCGGCAGGACCGGCGGGCGATGATCCTCAGTGCCGGATCGCTCGCGGTCTGGGTCGGCATCGTGGGGTGGGCCGCATGGGCCGCCAGCCTCGTCGGCATGCCGAACGGCACCGTTGTCGGCAGGAGCGGCATCGTCGACGAGCGAGCGTTCTACTCGCTCAACACCGGCCACAAGCACCCGATCCGTGCCGAGGACTACCTCGACTTCCCGCGGGTACGCGCGATCGTCGAGACGATCGCGGACACCCCGGACGGTGGTTTGTTGATGTCCTCCGGCGCCCAAGATTTCATGTGGGTGGTTCCGCCTCCGGTGCCGATCCCGCCGGGCGGCGCCGGCCACACGGTGTTCTTCCCGATGCTCGGAATGGCGGCGATGAACGTCCCGCTGGACGTTCGTGTGGTCGACAACATCGGACTGGCGAACCCCATCGCCGCGCACACGGATCGACTTGCCGACGGACGCATCGGCCACGACAAGGACCTGCTCCCGGACTGGCTCGTCGCCGACACGGGGATGGTGCCAGTGCATCCGTGGTTGCCGCCGTTCATCGACGAGCGCTGGGTGGCGGATGCTCGAACGGCGCTGACCTGCCCGCAGACCCAGGATCTGCTCACGTCCTATCGCTCGGATCTCACGTGGGCCCGGTTCAAACAGAACCTCCGACGGTCCTTCGAGTTCGCCGACTATCGGATCGACCGCATCCCGGCGTACGAGATCCAGAGGTGTGGGCTCGGAACTCCGACGTCGTGAGGGTTCACCCGGGTCGAAGTGTCTCGTTTGCGTAACGCTACGCTGCGACGGATCGATCCAATCACGTGACGAGCAGCACACGAGGAGACCCCTCGCCGTTGCATTGAGTGCCATTTGTGTCAACGCAAACCGTGACATAAAGTCCACCGAGCGCAGTGTGACTTGGATGAGGTCCGCTACCGGCCTTGTCGAAAGCGGGCCGGTAAATGCCTTGTTTCCCGACGGAATCCGACGGTGCCCACTCTCCTGAGCGGGGCGCCGCAGACGAAGACGAAGAGAGAGCAGTATCCATGCGTTTTGATCGACAAAGGTTGACCCGGCGCTTCAAGCAGCGGGTGATGGCGCTCGGTGCTGCCGCCCTGGTGCTGCCTCTCGCGGCCGGAATCGCGGGCGGTGCAGTCGCAACTGCCGCTCCGGCGCGCGCCGTTGCTCCCGCGGGCGGATACGAAGAGCTCTCGGTGCCTTCGTCGATGGGGCCGGTCAAGGTGCAGGTCCAGTGGGCCGCCCGTGGTGGCGACGCCGCTCTCTACCTGCTCGACGGTCTTCGTGCTCGTGATGACGCCAACGCGTGGACCTTCGAGACCAACGCACTCGACCAGTTCCGCCTCGACGACGTCACCCTGGTGATGCCGGTCGGCGGCCAGTCCAGCTTCTACACGGACTGGTACGCGCCCAGCAACTTCAACGGGCAGCAGATCACCTACAAGTGGGAGACGTTCCTGACCAAGGAACTTCCGGCCTACCTCGCGACCCGCGGTGTCTCGCGCAGCAACAACGCCGTCCTCGGACTGTCGATGGGTGGCTCGGCCGCACTGACGCTGGCCGCGTACCACCGGGACCAGTTCAAGTTCGCCGGGTCGCTCTCCGGGTACCTGCACATCTCGGCGCCCGGCATGCGTGAGGCGATCCGCGTCGCAATGCTCGACGCCGGCCGCTTCAACGTCGACTCGATGTGGGGCCCGCCGTGGAGCCCCAACTGGCTGCGCAACGACCCGTTCGTGTTCGCGCCGAAGCTCGAGGGCCTGTCGATGTACATCTCGGCGGCGAGCGGTCTGCCCGGCAAGTACGACAAGCCGCGCAAGGCCATCGACTACTACAACGCGGCGAATGCGATGGGCCTCGAGGCGCTGTCGCTGGCGAACACCCGCGCGTTCCAGCTGCGCCTGGCCACGCTGAAGATCCCGGCCACCTACAGCTTCCCGGCGAACGGCACCCACGCATGGGGCTACTGGTCGGACGAACTGTGGAAGGCCCGCGGTCAGATCCTCGACGCGCTCGGCGCTCGGTGACCGCAACCATGACCTGAACCGACATGCCATCCTCCACGCCCTCGGGCGCGGGGGATGGCATGTCGCATTCTGTAACGACAAATTCACTATCCCACCAGCGCGGCAACCCCACTTCGAAGGTCCTTCCGTGTAGTAAGGAAGCGATGTTCTGGCCCAGTTGGGGGCGTCCGCCACGACGAAGGAGAGTTGTCCCGATGCGATTAGGTCTCGAGCGGCCACAGCGCCGCGAAGGAGCCGGGGGAGGTTGGCGCAAGCGGGCGCTCGGCTTCGCCGCGGCCGCGCTCGTGCTGCCGATCGCGGCGGGCCTGACGTCGGGTGGCACCGCTGTCGCCCAGTCGATCGGCTCCCCCGAGGCGCCCTCGACCATGCAGTCCGGGGTGCCGGGCACCGTCCAGCGCGTCGACTGGCTCACGGA
Source organism: Rhodococcus sp. AG1013 (assembly GCF_003350365.1). NCBI lineage: Bacteria > Bacillati > Actinomycetota > Actinomycetes > Mycobacteriales > Nocardiaceae > Rhodococcus > Rhodococcus sp. AG1013. The sequence continues at coordinate 10,636 of NZ_QQAT01000028.1, read as the reverse complement.
TCGTCGGGTCGCGGTGTGGGTCAATTCGCCGTCGATGGGCGTCCCGATCCAGGTGCAGCTGCTGCTCGCACGGGACTGGAATGCCAAGCCGGACGCCAAGTTCCCCGCCGTCTTCATGCTCGACGGCATGCGTGCGCGCGACGACGAGAACGGCTGGACGCTCGACACCGACGCCGAGGCGTTCTTCGCTGACAAGAACGTCAACGTGGTGCTGCCGATCGGCGGCAACTCCAGCTTCTACGCCGACTGGCTCGACCAGAACAACGGTCACAACTACCAGTGGGAGACGTTCCTCACCAAGGAACTCCCGCCGATCCTCGAGGGCCAGTGGCGGACCACGCAGACGCGTGGTGTCGTCGGCCTGTCGATGGGCGGCACGTCCGCGATGATGCTCTCGGCGCGCAACCAGGGCTTCTTCAAGTTCGCCGGTTCGTTGTCGGGCATCCTGACGACCACGACGCTCGGTATGCCGCAGGCCATCTCGTACGCGATCAACGACGCCGGCGGATTCGACGCCGACGCGATGTGGGGCAACCCCACCAACGACGCGTGGGCCGCGCACGATCCGTACCTGCTGGCCGACAAGCTCAAGGGCGTCAGCCTCTACATCTCCAGCGGTAGCGGAACGACGGGTCCCTACGACCAGCCGTCCGGCATCCCGGGCATCAGCACCAACTACGCGGGCATGGGTCTCGAGATCCTGTCGCGCCTCACGTCGCAGACGTTCACGACCAAGCTGCGCAAGCTGAACATCCCCGCAACCGTGAACTACCGTCCGTCGGGCACGCATTCGTGGCCGTACTGGGAGTTCGAGCTGCACCAGCTGTGGCCGCAGCTCGCCAACTCGCTCGGCGTCGAGGTCGACAAGCCGGCCTGCGGTCCGAGCGGTGCCATCGCGCCGGTCGCGAACGGCAACAAGTGGATCGGCGACTGCCTCACCGGTGAGTACTCCGTGCCCGGCGGTGTGGCGCAGGACTACCGCTTCGGTCGGATCTTCCACTCGGGTAGCGGTACATACCCGGTCGCGGGACGCATCGGTGGTGCGTACCAGGGTGCCGGCGGACCGGCCGGTGACCTCGGAATGCCGACGACCCCCGAGATCGTGCTGGCCGACGGCCGCGGGCGTCTGAACCATTTCCAGAACGGTTCGGTCTACTGGACGCCGCAGACCGGCGCGCACGCGGTGAGCGGTCCGATCCGGGACACCTGGTCCAAGCTGGGCTGGGAGACCGGTGGACTGGGCTACCCGACTGACGACGCGGTCAAGATCCCGGGCAAGGAAGGCCTGATCCAGAGCTTCGAGGGCGGTGCCGTCTACTGGACCCCGCAGACCGGAGCGAACGCGGTTCAGGGCCTGATCATGAAGAAGTACGGCGAACTGAACTGGGAGAACGGCTGGCTCGGCCTGCCGCTGACCAACGAGGTTCCCGTCAAGGACGGCGGTCGCTTCAACCGGTTCCAGAACGGCAACATCTACTGGAGCCCCGCCAGCGGCGCATGGTCGGTCAAGAACGGCCCGATCTTCGACGCCTGGAAGGGCGAGAACTACGAGAACGGCCGTCTCGGCTTCCCGATCGGTGACCAGCGAGACATCCCGGGTGGTGTCGAGCAGAACTTCCAGCATGGTGTCATCACCATCAAGGACGGCAAGGCAGCGATCCGCTGACCTGTAGCTGACTACGTGCGGGCGGTGACCGGATCAGACGATCCGGTCACCGCCCGTGCCGCATCTGTAGCCTGTTTCAAGAGTCTGTACCGGTACGTACACCGATACGACCCAAGTCAACGCAAGGACTGATATGCACTTCTTACGCACTCGTTCCGCGCTGGCCCGCACTGTGGCCGTCGGCGCTATGACGCTCGCTGCCGGCAGCCTGCTGGTCGCCTGTGGCGACGACGACACGACGGCGACGGGCAGCCCCACCACCACGACGGCGGCGGCGTCCACCACGTCCAAGGCGCCCTCCGGTGGCGGCGCGTCGGCGGCCCCGGCGGCTCCGGAGCAGACTCCCGCACAGGGATCGGGCGGCGGTGCCACCCAGCCGGTCGAGGAGCCGCAGGCAGTGCCGAGCGGCTTCCCCGGCCCGACCGAGGTGCCGATCTCCCCGCGCGGAGAGGCCTTCCTCAACGGGCTGAAGAAGGAGGGCATCACGCCCGCCTCCGACGGCTTCATCGCGGTCTCGACGGCCGACTACATCTGTGCTGCCGGCGAGCAGGGCAGCTCGGACGCGGAGATCGCCACGTTCGTCACCGCCGCCGTCGGCAGTGAGGCGAGCGCGGCCGGTCAGGAGCTGACACCGGAGCAGGCCGGGAAGAACGCCCAGGTCTACATCCGTGTCGCGCAGGCCGAGTACTGCAGCAAGTAGCAATCGATGACTGTGAGCGGACGCGGGACGCGTAAGTCGGGGAAGAATCGGGGACGTAGGCGCTTCGGGATCGTCGCCATCGTGGCGGCGCTCCTCGTGCTGGTCCTCGTGCTGTTGGCGATCTGGTATCTGCTGGCGGGGCGCGTGCCCTCGCCGGTACCGCCGACGCCTCCGGGGCCGACGACGCCCAGCGCGCAACCGGCCGACTGCCCGGATGTCCAGGTGATCTCGGTTCCGGGTACGTGGGAGTCGAGTATCGGCGACGACCCGCACAACCCGACCGCGAATCCCGCGTCGCTCATGCTCAACGTCACCCGGCCGCTGCAGGAGAGCTTCTCTCCGCAGCGTGCCGACGTGTACACCGTCCCGTACGTCGCGCAGTTCTCCAATCCGATCGCGCTCCCGCCGGACGGTCAGGAGTCGTACAACAATTCCCGGGCCGCAGGTACCGAGGCCACCATCGACGTCATGGAGCGCCGGTACGCCGAATGCCCGCTCACGACGTACGTGCTGGCGGGCTTCTCGCAGGGCGCGGTCATCGCGGGCGACGTCGCGGCGCGGATCGGGGCCGGCGACGGGCCGGTGCCCGCGGACCTGGTGCTGGGCGTCGGCCTCATCGCGGACGGCCGGCGGGATCCGGCGGCGGCACCCACCGTCGGGCCGCCGGTCGCCGGTGTCGGCGCCGAACTGGCGCTCTCCGGGCTCAAACTCCCCGGCATCACGATGACCGGCCCGCGGCCCGGCGGGTTCGGCGCGCTCTCGGACCGGGCGTTGCAGATCTGCGCGCCCAGCGACGGAATCTGCGATGCCCCTGCCGAAGCGCTCAAGGTCGGAAACTGGCTCAGCAGTGCGTCGCGTCTCGGCGAGTACTACAACAATCCTGTTCACGCGCTGTACAACTCGTTCGTCGTCGACGGAAACGGGACCACCGCGACGCAGTGGATCACGAACTGGGCGACCGAGAAGATCGAAGCGGCTCCGACGCCTGCGCACGAGTAGCGGTTCGCGCCCGGACGCACCGAGTCGCACCGAGTCGGCGGAAGTGGCTACCTGGCGGTCAGTTGCGCGGTAGTGTCCGTGCTCGCGGCCCGATCACGGGTCGTAGGGGTGGGTCCCTATGCTGATGGGTTGGTGCCCGATGGGCCCAACCATGCTCGCGTGCGTGAAGTGAGGAAGAAGGCTTTGATGAGTTCCACCGACGACTCGGGTATCCGAGTGCCGCGTAAGTTCCGGTTCGCGGCCGGTGGCGAGGGGAACGCCGAGGAAGGCGGTGCCCGTCGATTCGTCAAGCTGGCGCAGAAGGCCGAGGAACTGGGCTACGACAGCTTCATGATCCCGGACCATTTGGGCAACCAGGTCGGACCGATCGCCGCGCTCGGCGCGCTCTCGATCGCCACGGACAAGATCCGGCTGGGCACGGCTGTCCTCGCCAACGGCTTCCGTCATCCCGCGGTCCTCGCGAAGGACGCGGCCACCATCGACGTCCTGTCGGGTGGTCGCCTCGAGCTCGGTATCGGTGCCGGGTGGATGAAGGAAGAGTTCGACAAGGGCGGCATCGAGTACGAACGCCCGGGTGTCCGAATTGCGAAACTCGAAGAGTCCCTGCAGATTCTGGACACGCTGCTGCGTGGCCAGGAGTGCAACTTCGAGGGCGAGCACTACCGGATCAGTGGTCTCAAGGGCAGCCCGCGCCCGCGACAGGGCCCGCGCCCGCCGATCGCGGTCGGTGGCGGTGGACCGAAGATGCTGGCGCTGGCGGCCAAGTACGCCGACATCATCTCCGTGGCCACCCCGACCAATGCGGAGGGCCGGCTGCTGCTGTCGGGCATCACGATGGAGAACACCATCGCCCGCGTCGAGCGGATCCGGGACGCCGCGGGTGATCGCTTCGACGACATCGAGCTGAACTGGACCATCACGATGATCCTCATCACGGATGACCGTGAGCAGGCGGCGGAGATGGCACTGGCGGCCCTCGATCAGGGATTCCCCCCGAACATCGAGGTAGACGTCAAATTGTCGGTCGAGGAGATCCTGAACTCGCCGTACCTGGCGATCGGGTCGTACGACGAGATCGCGGATCAGATCCGTAACGTACGCGAGAAGACGTCGATGTCATATGTGGGTGTGTTCCCGACTCAGATGGAAGCTTTCGCGCCGGTGATCCCATTGCTCCGAGGCGAATAGATCGATGCACATCTGTAACATGTTGCTGGTTTCGAGTCGATGGAGTGACTCGTAGGCATGTCGTCTACGTCCCGAAAGTTGCGAGTGACTACCACTGAACAGGGTAGCCACGAGCGGCGACAAGTAGCAGGCCGGCACCGACCAAGCAGTGAGAAGCAATTGAATCCGCGCGGCGAAGGAAGTCTGGGGCGCAATCATGTCGGTTGATGGTTGTGTGATCGCTTCGACAGGAGAAGGAATGAACGCAATGTTCGACGACTACCTCGACGAACAGGGCCACATCCGGCTCACGCCGGGTCACACGCTGATCGACTATGTCGACGAGCACACGCGCAACAATGCGGGCGAACTGGTGTACCGGTACGTCGACTACTCGCGTGAGCGTGACGGTGAGGCCCACGAGCTGACGTGGGGTCAGTTCGGTCTGCGTCTACGCGCTGTGGCGGCGCGATTGCAGCAGGTCACCGAATTCGGTGACCGCGTCGCGATCCTCGCTCCGCAGGGCCTCGACTACGTCATCTCGTTCTTCGCGGCGATCCATGCCGGCCGTATCGCGGTCCCGCTGTTCGACCCGGACGAGCCCGGCCACACCGACCGACTGCACGCGGTCCTCGGCGACTGCGAGCCGGCCGCGATCCTCACCGCGACGTCGTCCGCTGCAGGTGTGCGCCAGTTCTTCCGCGCGCTGCCCGCCGCGAAGCGCCCCCGGATCATCGCCGTCGACGCGATCCCGGACAGCGTCGGCGACACGTGGGTCCGCCCGGACGTCGGTCTCGACGACATCGCGTACCTGCAGTACACGTCCGGCTCCACCCGCACCCCCGCGGGCGTCGAGATCACGCACCGTGGTGTCGCCACCAACGTGCTGCAGATGGTCGACTCCCTCGGGCTCAGTGAGCACTCGCGTGGCGTCACGTGGCTGCCGCTCTACCACGACATGGGCCTGCTGACCGTGATCCTGCCTGCGCTGGGCGGGCAGTACATCACGATCATGAGCCCCCGCGCGTTCGTGGCGCGTCCGTACCGCTGGATCAAGGAACTCGCGGCGATCGCCGACGGTGCCGGCACGTACGCGGCCGCGCCGAACTTCGCGTTCGAGCACGCCGCGGTGCGCGGTCTGCCGAAGGACGGCGAGCACCTCGACCTGAGCAACGTCATCGGCCTGATCAACGGCAGCGAGCCGGTCACGGTGTCGTCGATGCGCAAGTTCAACGAGGCGTTCGCGCCGTACGGCCTGCCCAAGACGTCGATCAAGCCGTCGTACGGCATGGCGGAGGCCACGCTGTTCGTGTCCACGACGCATCCGTCGGACGAGGCCAAGGTCATGTACGTCGACCGCGACGCGCTCAACAACGGCCGCATGGTCCAGGTCGACCAGGACGCTCCGGGCGCTGTCGCGCAGGTGGCGTGCGGTGCCATCTCGCGCAGCCAGTGGGCCACGATCGTCGATCCCGACACCGCGTCCGAGCGCCCCGACGGCTACGTCGGCGAGATCTGGCTGCACGGCGACAACATCGGCCAGGGCTACTGGGGTCGTGAGCAGGAGACTGCCGAGACCTTCCACAACAAGCTGCTCGAGCGGTTGCCGGAGAACACGCACGCTGCGGGCGCGCCCGACGACGCCAACTGGCTGCGCACCGGCGACTACGGCGTCTTCGTCGACGGCGAGCTGTACATCACCGGTCGCGTCAAGGACCTGGTGATCGTCGACGGTCGCAACCACTACCCGCAGGACCTCGAGTACTCGGCGCAGGAGGCGAGCGCTGCTCTGCGCCCCGGCTTCGTCGCCGCGTTCGCCGTGCCGGCCAACCAGCTTCCGGCGGTCGTGTTCGAGAACTCCCACTCGGGTCTGGAGTTCGACCAGGACGACGCGTCCGAGCAGCTGGTCATCGTCGCGGAACGGGCGCCGGGTGCCGGCAAGGCCGATCCGCAGCCCGTCGCCGACGCGGTCCGTGCCGCCATTTCGTCGCGTCACGGCGTCACCGCGCGTGACGTGCTGCTGGTGCCGGCCGGTTCGATTCCGCGTACGTCCAGCGGCAAGCTGGCGCGCCGGGCCTGCAAGGCGAGCTACATCGAGGGAACGCTGCGTGGCGGTCACGCCCAGACCGCTTTCCCCGATAGCGTTTCCGACTAGTCCTTTCCTGATGGGTAGCTTGGTGATTTGATGGCTGAACACGAGATGACGGTCGCGCAGCTGCGCGAATGGCTGCGTAAGTGGATCGCGGAGGCCACCGGGCAACCGGTCGCTTCGATATCCGACGATCGACCGCTGGAGGAGTTCGGGCTCTCCTCCCGCGACGCGGTCGCGCTGTCGGGTGAGATCGAGGATCTCGTGGGTGTCACGCTCTCCGCGACGATCGTCTACCAGCATCCGACCATCGCCTCGTTGGCCACCCGCATCATCGAGGGCGAGCCGGAGTTGCCCGCGGAGGCCGAGGACGCCTCGTACTACCGCGGTGGCTTCCCGGCCGGGCAGTCCCACGACATCGCGATCGTCGGTTTGGCGACGCGGTTCCCGGGCGCCGGGCACACCCCGCAGGAGATGTGGAAGCTGCTGATCGAGGGCCGCGACGCGGTCACCGATCTGCCGGAGGGCCGCTGGGCCGAGTTCATGGCCGATCCGTACGTGGCGGCGGCCGTGGAGAAGGCCGCCACCAAGGGCGGCTATCTCGACGACGTGCAGGGCTTCGACGCGGAGTTCTTCGCGATGTCGCCGCTCGAGGTCCAGAACGTCGACCCGCAGCAGCGCCTCGCGCTGGAGCTGACGTGGGAGGCGCTCGAGCACGCCCACATCCCGGCGAACCAGCTCAAGGGCCGCGAGGTCGGTGTCTTCCTCGGCTCGTCGGCCAACGACTACCAGCTGCTCGCGGTGAGCGATCCGGTGTCGGCGCACCCGTATGCGCTCACCGGCACGTCCACCGCGATCGTCGCGAACCGTGTCTCGTACTTCTACGACTTCCGTGGCCCGTCGGTGGCGCTCGACACCGCGTGCTCGTCGTCGCTGGTCGCCGTCCATCAGGCGGTGCGCAGCCTGCGTGCCGGTGAGTCGGAGATCGCGCTGGCCGGTGGCGTCAACATGCTGCTCGCGCCGCCCGCGACCCTCGGCTTCGACGAGGGCGGCATCCTCACCGCGGACGGCAAGATCAAGGCGTTCTCGTCGGACGCGAACGGCATCGTCCGCGCGGAGGGTGGCGGCGTCGTCGTGCTCAAGCGTCTCGAGGACGCCGAGCGTGACGGCGATTCGATCCTCGCGGTCATCGCGGGCACCGCCGTCAACCAGGACGGCCGCTCCAACGGCCTGCTGGCGCCCAACCCGGACGCGCAGGCCGACTGCCTGCGACACGCGTACCACGATGCGGGGATCGCCCCGACCGGCGTCGACTACATCGAGGCGCACGGCACCGGCACCATCCTCGGCGACCCGATCGAGGCGGATGCCCTGGGCCGCGTCGTCGGGCGGGGGCGCGACGACGACAAGCCGGCGCTGCTCGGCTCGGCCAAGACCAACTTCGGTCACCTCGAGGCCGCCGCGGGCGCCGCGGGCCTGATCAAGGTTGTGCTCGCGATGCGTGAGGACGTCATCCCGGCGTCGCTCAACTACGCGGGCCCCAACCCGTACATCCAGTTCGACAAGGCGCACCTGCAGGTGATTCCGGAGGCCACCGCGTGGCCGCGGTACACCGGCAAGGCCGTCGCGGGCGTGTCCGGTTTCGGTTTCGGTGGCACCAACGCGCACGTCGTGGTCCGCGAGTACACCGGTCCCGCCGCGGTCGCCGACGCCGATGCGGCTCCCGTCGACCTCGACCACGAGAACACCACCATCGAGGCCGAGGCCGAGCGGATGCTCGCCGAGGCCGCCGAGTCGGTGGGCCTGTCCGATGCCACCGAGACGGCGGTCGTGCTCGCGGTGTCGGCGTCCCTGCCGTCCCGCCGTCGCCGCGCCGCGGAGGACCTCGCCAACTGGCTCGAGACGGAGGAGGGCAGCCGCACGCCGCTCGCCGACGTCGCGCGCACCCTCGCCAAGCGCAGCCACGGCCGCTCCCGTGCCGTCGTCATCGCCAAGACCCGCGCCGAGGCCGTCACCGGCCTGCGCGCCGTCGCCGCCGGCAAGCCCGCGCCGGGTGTGCTGTCCGCCGACGCACCCGCGTCGAAGGGCCCGGTCTGGGTGTTCTCGGGCTTCGGCTCGCAGCACCGCAAGATGGCCAAGCAGCTGTACCTCGAGAACGCGGTCTTCGCGGCCGCGATCGACGAGGTGGACGCGCTGATCGAGGACGAGGCCGGCTACTCCATGAAGGAGAAGTTCCTCGACGACTCGGTCGACTACGACGTCGAGACGTCGCAGGTCGGCATCTTCGCGATCCAGGTGGGTCTGGCGCAGACGCTGCGCCACCACGGCGCCGACCCGGCCGCACTCGTCGGCCACTCGATGGGCGAGGCCGCCGCCGCGTTCGTCTCGGGCGGCCTGTCGCTCGAGGACGCCGTCCGCGTGATCTGCTCGCGTTCGCGCCTGATGGGCGAGGCCGAGGGGCTGCTCGAGGGCGACGACATCCGCCTGATGGCGCTGGTCGAGTACACGGCCGACGAGATCGAGAAGGTCCTGCCGGACTTCCCGCATCTCGAGGTGTGCGTGTACGCGGCGCCGACCCACACCGTGATCGGTGGCCCCGAGCCCGAGGTGAACGCGATCGTCGCGCGCGCCGAGGCCGAGGAGAAGATGGCCCGGGTCCTCAAGACCAAGGGCGCCAGCCACACGTCGCAGGTCGATCCGCTGCTCGGTGAGCTCGCGGCCGAGTTGGCCGGTATCGAGCCGCACACGCTGAAGGTCGGCCAGTACTCGTCGGTCGACCAGGACACCTTCTACCCGGCCGGGCACGCCCCGATCCATCCGGTGGAGTACTGGACCAAGGGTCTGCGGCACAGCGTGTACTTCACCAACGCCGTCAAGGCCGCGGTCGACGCCGGACACACCACGTTCGTCGAGCTCGCGCCCAACCCGGTGACGCTGATGTCCGTCGCGGCCACCGCGTGGGCTGCCGGTGTCGCCGACACGCAGCTGATCCAGACGCTCAAGCGCAAGGAGGACGAGCCGCTCGGCGTGCTGACCGCCCTCGCGCAGCTGTACGTCCACGGGCATGCGGTGGATCTGCCGTCGCTGCTGCCCGCCGGCGACTACGCCGACCTGCCGCGCACCGCGTTCCTGCGCAAGCGGCACTGGATCGACGCGCGGGTGTCGTCGGCCGGCAACACCCGGGTCCCCGGCGCGCATGTCGCGCTGCCCGACGGCCGGCACGCGTGGGAGGTGCAGGCGTCCGCGGTCTCGGACCTGAACGCCCTGGTCACCGCCGCCGCGTCGCAGCTGTTCGCCGATGTCGCGCTCACGGGCGCCGTCGCGCACGGTGACGTGCCGTCGACCGGAACCCTGACCACGACGCTGGTGCCGCACCTCGGTGGCGCGTCGGTGCAGGTGCATGGCAAGGCCGGCAACGCGTTCGCGCTGGTCTACGACGCCGTCGTGTCTTCGGGCGAGGCACTGCCGGAGCCCGCCCTCGCTGCCGTCGCTGCCCCGACCACCGTGTCGGACCAGGTGCAGGGCGAGGTTGTCGAGACGTTCGGTGACCGGTGGGATCCGAGCAGCTCGCAGTCCCTCGAGGATCGGTTGACGATCATCGTCGCGGAGTCGATGGGTTACGCGCCGGAGGATCTGCCGGGGGAGATTCCGCTCGTGGAGCTGGGTCTGGACTCGCTGATGGCGGTGCGGATCAAGAACCGGGTCGAGTACGAGTTCGACATTCCGCAGTTGCAGCTGGCGGCCGTGAAGGACGCGAGCATGCAGGACGTCGCGAAGTACCTGCACTACGCGGTCGAGAACCGCGAGGAGGTCGCGGCCCTGGCCGCGCAGCAGCAGGCGGAGAAGGAGGCCGGGGAGACCGTTTCGGCGGCGGTCCCGGAGCTTCCGGATGCTGCCGAGGTCGAGGATGCTCCGGCCGAGTCCGGCGATGTCGATGTGCCGCCGCGTGATGCGGCCGAGCGTCTGACGTTCGCGTCGTGGGCGGTGGTGACGGGCAAGTCGGCGAAGAGCATCT